>JBHHTO010000018.1:0-19918 GCA_046753425.1 Rhodothalassiaceae bacterium
AGACAGGCGCCGCCGAGCCCGACCTGCACCGTCAGACCCAGCGGTCGGCCGAGCCAGCCGGCGTCGATGGTGAGCAGGATGGCGACTGCGGCGGCGAGACACAGCGTGCCCATGACGAGCAGACGCGCCGGCGGTGGCTGGAAGCCGGTCACCCCTCGACCATCCGTGCTTCGCCGATCGCCGACAGGTCGGTGGCCGGGGCGCCCCTCGGGCTCATCGCAAGCATGCGCTCGAGCGGGGCGAGCGCGCGGCGGCGGATCGGCTCGGGCACGGTGATCTCGGGCGCGAGATCGCGCAGCGCGACATAGAGCTTCTCGACGCTGTTCATCGCCATGAAGGGGCAGTGGTTGCAGTTGCAATTGCCGTCCGCGCCCGGCGCGCCGATGAAGGTCTTGTCGGGACGCGCCTTCTGCATCTGATGGATGATGTGCGGCTCGGTGGCGACGATGATCGTCCTTGCCGGGGACTCGCTGGCAAAGCGCAGGATCGAGCTCGTCGAGCCGACATGATCGGCAAGGGCGAGGATCGCTTCGGGGCATTCCGGATGCGCCGCCACCGGCGCCTCGGGATGCTGGATCTTCAGCCGCACGAGCTCGCGCTCGGAGAAGCGTTCGTGAACGATGCAGGTGCCGGGCCAGAGCAGCATGTCGCGCCCCGTCTTCTTCGCCAGAAAGGCGCCGAGATGGCGGTCCGGCGCGAACAGGATCGGCTGATCCTCCGGAATCTGGCGCACGATGTGCTCGGCGTTCGACGAGGTGACGATGATGTCGGTCTCCGCCTTCACCGCCGCCGAGCAGTTGATGTAGGTGAGCGCGAGATGGTCGGGATGCGCCCGCCGGAAGGCTGCGAACGCTTGCGCCGGGCAGGAGTCCTCGAGGCTGCAGCCGGCGCGCGGATCGGGGATGACCACCGTCTTCTCCGGCGACAGGATCTTCGCCACCTCGGCCATGAAGCGGACGCCGCAGAAGGCGATGACATCGGCCCCGGTCGCCGCCGCGCGGCGCGACAGGTCGAGGCTGTCGCCGACGAAATCGGCAAGATACTGGATCAGCGGGTCCTGATAATAGTGGGCGAGGATGACCGCATTGCGCTCCCGCCTGAGGCGCGCGATTTCGGCCTCGACATCGATCGCCGGATCGATCTCGGGCTCGGGAGAGGGGACAAACACGGTCGGGCGGCTATCATCCATGCTCACAGCTTCCGCTTTGCGAACGATATCTCCGGGCGGCTGCCATCAACGCCTATATAGGAAAAGGTTCGCGCATGGACAGGGAAATTCTCACGCGCGATCCATCACCTGCCAGCGGCGGCCGGGTCCGGGCGGCCCCTCGGCGCGGAGGCGGCCCTGTGCTGCGAGATGCAGGCAGTGCGCCAGCACGCTCAGGCCGGCGGCGGGATGGAGCGCCTTGGGTGTCTCCTTATAGACGGCGGCGACGATGTCCGGGATGTGATGATGGCCGGCACGGATCGCCGCCTCGATCGCGGCCTCACGTGCCCGTCGATGTGCGATCAGCGCCGCGACGAAGCGCCGCGGGGCGCGAATCGGCGGCCCGTGCGTCGGCCAGTAGATGGCATCCGGGCGCGCGAGAAGACGTTCGAGCGAGGCGAGATAGGCGGCCATGTCGCCGTCCGGCGGGGCGATGACCGTCGTCGACCAGCCCATCACATGGTCGCCGGTAAAGAGCGCCCGTTCGGCGGCGAGCGCGAAGCAAAGATGATTGGAGGTGTGCCCCGGGGTCCACAGGGCCTCGAACTGCCAGCCCGGACCCTCGATCCTGTCACCGTCGCGCAGCGTGATGTCGGGGACGAATCCGGTGTCCGCACCCTCCTCGACGCGGGCGGCCGCGTCTTCGGCGGCGCCTGGATTGCCGGGCGCGCGACCGCTGCCATGCGGCCCGTAGCCGCAGGTCGGGGCGCCGGTTTCGGCCGCAAGGCGCCGCGCGGCGGCGCAATGGTCGGCGTGCGTGTGGGTGACGAGGATATGCGTGATCCGCTCCCCCTTGCTGGCGGCGAGAATCGCCCGCAGGTGGCTGTCGAGATCGGGGCCGGGGTCGATCACCGCCACCGCGCCGCGGCCGACGAGATAGGTTCCCGTTCCGGTGAAGGTGAAGGGGCCGGGATTGGGCGCCACGATGCGGCGCACGAGCGGGCTCAGGCGCACCGCCTCGCCAGGGCGGGGCGAAAGCGCATGGACGAAGGGGATGGTGCCGGCCATCACGCTGCCTTGCCATGCCATGCGCGGCCCCGGCAAGCCATCTCAGGACGCCGCTGTGAGGGCCGCGAGCACATCGGCGACGAGATCGTCAGGATCCTCGAGCCCGAGCGACAGGCGCACCAGTCCGGGCGTGATCCCCATCGCGCGCCGGGTCTCCTCGTCGAGCGCCTTGTGGGTCGTCGACCAGGGGTGTGTGGCGAGACTCTTCGCGTCTCCGAGATTGTTCGAGATGTCGATGATCTCGAGCGCATCAAGAAAGCGGAAGGCGGCGTCGCGGCCGCCCGCGAGATCGAGCGTGAGCACGGTGCCACCGCGGCGCATCTGTCGCGCCGCGAGGGCGCGCTGCGGGAAATCGGAAAGAAAGGGGTAGCGCACCCGGGCGCCAGCGCCGGCGAGCGCGTGTGCCACCGCCTCGGCACGGTCACACATGGCATGGACGCGCAGTTCCAGCGTCTCCAGCGACTTCACGAGAAGCCAGGCGTCGAAGGGCGAGAGCACGGGGCCGGTGTGGCGCAGGAAAGGGCCGAGTTCCTCGCGGATGATCTGTTCCGGGCCGAGCACGATGCCGGCAAGCGTCCGCCCCTGACCGTCGATGTGCTTGGTTGCCGAGTAGCAGACGATATCGGCCCCGAGCGCGAGCGGGGATTGCAGGATCGGGGTCGCAAACACATTGTCGACGACAAGCCGCGCGCCGGCGCTGTGCGCGATCTCGGCGACGCCCGCGATGTCGACGATCTCGAGCGTCGGGTTCGCCGGGGTCTCGAGGAAAAGGAGGCGCGTTTCGGGCCGCACCGCATCGCGCCAGGCATCGAGCGATGTGCCGTCGACGATGGTCGTCGCGATGCCGTAGCGCGGCAGCAGCTCGTCGAGCAGCCAGCGGCAGGAGCCGAACAGCGCCCGGGCGCCGATCACGTGGTCGCCGGCCCGCACGAGCCCGAGGAGCGCCGCGGTCATCGCCGCCATGCCGCTCGCGGTGGCGGCCGCGGCCTCGGCGCCCTCGAGCAGCGCCATGCGTTCCTCGAACATCGAGACCGTCGGATTGGCCTGCCGCGAATAGGTGAAGCCCTCGGCCGCGCCGTCGAAACGCGCCTCGGCCTCCTGCGCCGCCGCATAGGCGAAGCCCGAGGTGAGAAAGAGGGCTTCCGACGTCTCGCCGAGATTGGAACGCAGTGTGCCGCCTCTCACCGCCTGCGTCGCCCGCCGCCAGCCGGTGGTGCGGGCACGGTCCCGTCCGCTGTCTGCTTTCATTCTTTCCGCGCCTTCCAGAAAACAAAATCGCCCCGACCGGCGCATTGGATCGAGGCGAACCCCGACCTTTTAGCGAGCTTTTTTAACGTGGCCGCAAGCCGGTCGGACCAAATCACCACGTGGCGCACAGAAAAGCGTCTTGCCGGGCCCGCGTCAAGAGCCGCTCGGCAATGAAATGCAGGAATCACAGGCGAAAGGGCGCCGCGCGGTCTCATTGCGGCCCGATCTGCCCTCTCCCAAGGCGGGCGGCAGCGCTTGCGGGCGCCCCCCCCTGATTCGGGAAGAATGACGCCTTGGTGATTGCCTTGCTGCACTGCAATATCTAGGGTGCCGCCCATGACTGTGCCGAGGAACAGCGATCGCGCCGATGCGCCAGGGCAGCAGCCCGATCCCGATCATCCGCTGCCGCTTGACGAGGACGACGCGGGCCTGAGCTTTCCGCATGCGCCGCCGCAGCTCGGGGGGACCTGCGCGCTTGCCCCCGATCTCCTCTGGTTGCGGATGCCGCTTCCCTGGTCGCTTGACCACATCAACCTCTATCTCCTCGACGAGGGGGAGGGCTGGCTTGCCATCGACAGCGGCATTGATTCGCGGGATCTGAAGGCGCGCTGGGAGGCGGCCTTCGCCGGCCCCCTCGGCGGCCGGCCGCTCAGCCGCGTGTTGGCCACGCATCACCATCCCGACCATATCGGGCTCGCCGGCTGGCTCGCCGCGCGCTTCGGGGCGCCGATCCTCGCCAGCCGCGAGGCGTGGCTGATGGCGCGGACGCTGCAGCTCGACGTCCGCCCCGAGCCGCCCGGGGAGGTGATCGCGTTCGCCCGTCGCGCCGGGCTCGACGAAGCCATGCTCGCGGCACAGCGGCGCGGCGGCTGGGGCAATTATGCGAAGATCGTGGCGCCGCTGCCGGTCGGCTATCGGCGTCTCGCCGGCGGCGACATCCTCGAGACCGGTGATGACCGATGGCACGTGATCGAGACCGGCGGTCATGCGCCGGGGCATCTCTCGCTCTTTTCGCCCGCCCGCCGGCTGCTCATCTCGGGCGATCAGGTACTGCCGCTCATCAGCTCGAACGTCTCGGTCTTTGCCACCGAGCCCCGCGGCAACCCGCTCGCCGAATGGCTCGAGGGCCTTGCCCGCATGCGCGCCCTGCCTGATGACATACTCGTGCTGCCCTCACACAATGCGCCGTTCCTCGGACTGCATCGCCGGCTCGACGCGCTGATCGGCAAACATCTCGAGCGTCTCGAGGCGGTGGCGGAAATGTGCCGCACGGCGGCGACCGCCGTCGATGTCTTCCCCGCCCTGTTCCGGCGCCGGGTCGCCGGCCTCGAATTCGCACTGGCCACTGGCGAGGCTTTGGCGCATCTTCACTATCTTGAGTCGCTCGGGATCGTCGAGCGGCAGGAAAAGGACGGTGTGGCACGCTTTCGGACCGTCGCGTCCTTCGATCGGGAGCCGGTCGTGGCGCGGCTTGCGCATATTACGGACCAGAGCAGGGAGACCGCACCATGGCGGACCTGAAGGGCAAGACCCTTTTCATCACCGGAGCGAGCCGTGGCATCGGTCTTGCCATCGGCAAGCGGGCGGCCACCGACGGCGCAAATATCGTCATCGCCGCCAAGACCGCCGAGCCGCACCCCAAGCTGCCGGGAACCATCTACACGGCGGCCGAAGAGATCGAGGCGGCGGGCGGCAAGGCGCTGCCGCTTGTCGTCGACATCCGCTTCGACGAGCAGGTCGCGGCCGCGGTGGCAAAGACCGTCGAGACCTTCGGCGGCATCGACATCCTCGTTAACAATGCCAGTGCGATTCAGCTCACCGGCACGCTCGAGACCGAGATGAAGCGTTTCGACCTCATGCACCAGATCAATGCCCGCGGCACCTTCCTGTGCTCGAAGCTGTGCCTGCCGCATCTCGTAGAGGCGGACAATCCGCATGTGCTTACCATGTCGCCGCCGCTCAATATCGAGGAGCGCTGGTTCGCGCCGCATGTCGCCTACAGCCTCGCGAAATTCGGCATGAGCCTGTGCACGCTGGGCATGGCGGGCGAATTCCGCGGCCGCGTCGCCTTCAATTCGCTGTGGCCGCGGACGACCATCGCGACGGCGGCGGTGGCCAATCTTCTCGGTGGCGAGGAGATGGTCCGCCGCTCACGCAAGCCGGAGATCCTCGCCGATGCCGCGCACTGGATCCTGACCCGGCCGGCGGGCGAGACGAGCGGCAATTTCTTCATCGACGAGGACGTGCTGCGAGAGGCCGGGGTCAGCGACTTCGACCGCTATGCCGTCGATCCGTCGGTCGAGCCGATGCCGGATTTCTTCCTCTAGGTCGGAGTGCGGCATGAACGAACGGCCCTGGCTCAAGCATTATCCGGCTGGCGTCGACTGGTTCATGGATCTCGAGCCGAAGCCCGTCTTCGCTCTTCTCGACGAGGCCGCCCTGCGCTGGCCGGACCGCCCGCATATGAGTTTCATGGGCCGGGTGACGCGCTATCGCGAAAGCGCCGCGCTTGTCGACCGTCTGGCCCGGGGGCTCCAGGACATCGGGGTCGGCAAGGGCGTGCATGTCGGCATCTACATGCCCAACTGCCCGCAGTTCATCCTCGCCTACTATGCCATCCTCAAGGCCGGCGGCACGGTGGTGAACTTCTCACCGCTCTATTCCGTTGCCGAACTCAAGGCGCAGGTCGCTGACAGCGAAACCGACATCATGGTGACGCTCAATCTCGAGCCGCTTTATGCGAACATGGAGCGGGTTCTCGCCGAAAGCCGGCTCCAGCGCCTTGTCGTCGCCCATCTCGAGGATGCCTTGCCGGCGGTAAAGCGGGCGCTTTTCCGTCTTGTCCGGCGGCGGCAGATCGCGCAGCCGCCGGAGGATGGGAGCCATGCCTCCTTCCGTACGCTTCTCGCCAATGACGGCAAGGTGACGCGGATCGACATCGATCCGGCGGAGGATGTGGCGGTGCTGCAATATACCGGCGGTACCACGGGTACGCCCAAGGGCGCGATGCTCACCCACGCCAATCTCGCGGTCAATGCGGCGCAGACCCTGTTCTGGGATCCCTCCGTCAAACTTGGCGAGGAGGTGATGCTCGGTGCCCTGCCGCTCTTTCACGTCTTCGCCATGACGCTGGTCATGAATGCGATGACGATGGGCGGGGGCAAGATCGTGCTGATGCCGAAATTCGAGCTCGAGGAGGCGCTGCGTCTGGTGGCAAAGGAGCATGTCACGCTGATGCCCGGCGTGCCGACCATGTTCACCGCGATCCTCAATCATCCGCGTCTCGACCGTTATGACCTGTCGAGCCTGAAGAGCTGCTTTTCCGGCGGTGCGCCCTTGCCCGCGGAGATCAAACGGCGCTTCGAGGAGCGCGTCGCGGGCGTCGTCGTCAATGAGGGCTATGGCCTGACCGAAGCTTCGCCGACGGTGGCCTCGAATCCCATTTTCGGCCTGCAGAAGTCGGGTTCGATCGGACTGCCGGTGCCGCGCACCGAAATCCTGTTCCGCTCGCTGGACGATCCCGAGCGCGACCTGCCGCAGGGTGAGACCGGCGAGCTGTGCGTGCGCGGGCCACAGGTGATGAAGGGCTACTGGAAGCGTCCCGACGAGACCGCGAAGGCGCTCAAGGGCGGTGTCCTGCATACCGGCGACATCGGCTATATGGACGCGGACGGCTACAGCTTCATCGTCGATCGTGCGAAGGACCTCATCCTCGTTGGCGGCTTCAATGTCTATCCGCGTGTGATCGAGGAGGCGATCTACAGGCACCCGGCGGTCAGGGAGGTGACGGTGATCGGTGTGCCTGATCCCTATCTCGGCGAGGTGCCCAAAGCGTTCGTCGTCAGGAAGGAAGGGCAAGATCTTGACGCCGATGCCCTTCTCTCCTTCCTGCGCGGGCATCTCGGCAAGCACGAGATGCCGCGGGCGGTCGAATTCCGCGACGCGTTGCCGAAGACCATGGTTGGCAAGCTGTCGAAGAAAGAGCTTGTCGCCGAGGAACGGGCCAAGTACGAGGCGGGGGAGGGAGCCGCCCGGACGGCGGATGCGAGCGAAGAGAGACGCTAGATGAGCGAGAAAGCGGACCGGATTCCCGCCGACATCGCCGCCATGAGCTTCGAGGAGGCGCTAAAGGAGCTCGAGGCGATCGTCAGCAAGCTCGAAACGGGCGAGGCGAGTCTTGAGGATTCCATCGATATCTATACGCGTGGAACCTGGCTCAAGCGGCACTGCGAGGAAAAGCTCAAGCGGGCGGAGGCCCGGATCGAGAAGATCTCCGCCGATGAATCCGGCGCCGTCACGACGGAGGCGTTCGACGTCGAATGACCAAGCCTGCCGTGAAAGAGACATTTGCCGCCCTCGAGACGGCGCTTGACGCTCTGGCGCGCGATCTCGACGGCGTGCTCCACAAGTTGCTCGCGCTGCCGGAGGGTGGCGAGCGCCGCGTCGTTGAGGCGATGCGCCATGCCATCTTCGCCGGCGGCAAGCGGCTGCGACCGTTTCTCACCGTCGCGGTTGCCGATCTCTTCGGCGTCTCGCGCCATTCCGCCTTGCGCGCGGGCGCCGCGCTCGAGTGTATCCATACCTATTCTCTCGTCCATGACGACCTGCCGGCGATGGACGATGACGATCTGAGACGCGGCAAGCCGACCGTGCACAAGGCCTTTGACGAGGCGACCGCGATCCTCGCGGGTGATGCGCTGCTCACGCTTGCGTTCGAGATTCTGGCCAGCGAGGAGACCCATGCCGACCCCCGGGTGCGTGCCGATCTTGTCGCTTGCGTCGCGCGGGCAGCCGGCCATCACGGGATGGTGGGCGGCCAGATGCTCGATCTCGATGCCGAGCACCGCGATCTGTCACTTGCCGAGGTCACGCGTCTGCAACGCATGAAGACGGGCGCGCTGATCGAGGCCTCGGTCGAGGCCGGCGGGCTTCTTGGCAAGGCGCCGCCGGCGCTGATGCAGCATCTCAAGAGCTACGGTCGTGCGGTCGGCCTCGCCTTCCAGATTGCCGATGATCTGCTCGACGAGACCGCAAGCGCGGAAGAGATGGGCAAGGCGACGGGCAAGGATGCGGCCGCCGGCAAGGCGACCTTTGTCGCGCTGATGGGAGCGGAAAGGGCCCGCGCCCACGCCGAGGCCATGGTCGAGCAGGCGACACTTGCGCTCACCACCTTCGATTCCCCGACCGTGCCGCTGCTCAAGGATCTTGCCCGCTTCACGGTCGCGCGCCGGCGATAGGGGGCGAGAAGAAAAGGGAAAGCCCGTTCGCCCTTCGAGACGGCGCCTGCCGCGCCTCCTCAGCGCGAACGGAGGACGGAGCGCGAACGGAAGGCGGAGCACGAACGGAATCATAGGAACCGTTCGCCCTGAGCTTGTCGAAGGGCGGACGGCAAGTGTCCCGGGCATGATCGCGCTTGTCGAAATTTGGCAACAGGGCAAAATTTTTGCGTGAACCGCCGGGGTTTGTTATTCATCGCGCTTCGTTTTGCCATTATGCTGCCACGAAGTGCCGCTTTTTTCGCCCGAATCGAAAAGAAACCGTCATCGGCATTCGCGCCGGTCATCGGCAAGGCGGTCCATCAGGGGGACCAGGGCAACAAGGATGAGGTGAGGGACGTGTCCATTCGACCGGAAACGCCGCTACTCGATACCGTCAAGACGCCAACCGAGCTCAGGCGCCTCGATCCTGCACAGCTCCGGCAGCTCGCCGACGAATTGCGCCAGGAGATGATTTCCGCGGTCTCGGTGACCGGCGGCCATCTCGGCGCCGGCCTCGGGGTCGTCGAGCTAACGGTGGCGCTCCACTATGTGTTCGATACACCGCGCGACAAGCTGATCTGGGACGTCGGCCACCAGTGCTACCCGCACAAGATCCTGACCGGACGCCGCGACCGGATCCGCACCCTGCGCCAGGGCGGTGGCCTGTCGGGCTTTACCAAGCGCTCGGAGAGCGAATACGACCCCTTCGGTGCCGCGCATTCCTCGACCTCGATCTCGGCCGCGCTCGGTATCGCTGTCGCGAACAAGTTCCACAGTCGCGACGAGAAGGCGATCGCCGTCATCGGCGACGGCGCGATGAGTGCCGGCATGGCCTATGAGGCGATGAACAATGCGGCGCAGGCAGGCAATCGTCTGATCGTCATCCTCAATGACAACGACATGTCGATCGCGCCGCCGGTGGGCGCGATGAGTGCCTATCTCTCGCGTGTCCTCTCGTCGCGCAAGTTTCTCTCCATGCGCGAGCTCGGCAAGCAGATCGTGAAGCACCTGCCGAAGCAGCTCGTCACGACGGCGCGGCGGGCGGAGGAGTTCGCCCGGGGGCTCGCCACCGGCGGCACGCTGTTCGAGGAACTCGGCTTCTACTATGTCGGGCCCATCGACGGGCACAATTTCGACCATCTGCTGCCGGTGCTCGAGAATGTGCGCGACGCGCGGGAAGGCCCGATCCTCGTTCATGTGGTGACCGAGAAGGGCCGCGGACATCCCTTCGGCAAGGCGAGCGAGGAAAAATATCACGCGGTGCCGAAATTCGATGTCGTCACCGGCGAGCTCAAGAAGGGCACGCCCAAGGCGCCGAGCTACACCAGGGTTTTTGCCGACGCGCTCATCAAGGAAGCGGAGAAGGACGAGCGGGTCGTCGCCATCACCGCGGCCATGCCATCGGGCACCGGGCTCAATCACTTTGCCAAGCGCTTTGCCGACCGGATGTTCGATGTCGGCATCGCCGAGCAGCACGCGGTGACCTTCGCCGCCGGGCTCGCGACCGAGGGCATGAAGCCCTTCGCGGCGATCTATTCGACATTTCTCCAGCGCGCCTATGACCAGGTCGTGCACGATGTGGCGATCCAGAAGCTGCCGGTGCGTTTCGCCATTGACCGGGCCGGCCTCGTCGGCGCCGACGGGCAGACGCATGCCGGCTCGTTCGACATCACCTATCTCGCGACGCTGCCCAATTTCATCGTCATGGCGGCGGGCGACGAGGCCGAGCTCGTGCATATGGTGGCGACCGCAGCGGCGATCGACGACCGGCCGTCCGCCTTCCGCTATCCGCGCGGCGAGGGACTCGGCGTGCCCCTGCCCGAGACGGGCGTGCGGCTCGAGATCGGCAAGGGCCGGATCATGAAGGAGGGCTCGCGCGTCGCTATCGTCTCGCTCGGCGGGCGCCTCTTTGAGGCCATGCGGGCGGCCGAGGAGCTCGACCGCCGCGGCTTGCCGACGACCGTTGCCGACGCGCGCTTTGCCAAGCCGCTCGATCAGGCGCTGATCCGCGATCTTGCCGCCAATCACGAGGTGATCATCACCATCGAGGAGGGGGCGATCGGTGGCTTCGGTGCCCATGTGCTCGATTTCATGGCCGGCGAGGGCCTGCTCGACCGCGGTCACCTCAAGCTGCGCACGATGAAGCTGCCCGATCTCTTCCTCGATCAGGACAGCCCGGCAAAGCAGTATGAGACGGCGCGGCTGACGGCGCCCTATATCGTCGAGACGGCGCTCCGCGCGCTCGGGCGCAACGACGTCGAGGCAATCCAGATCGCCTCGGCCTGAGGAGACGGCAGGGAGACAGCCGCATGCCCGCGGACAGGATGCGGGCGGATCAGGCACTGGTGGCGCGCGGTCTCGCGCCTTCACGGACGCGGGCGCAGGCGCTGATCCTTGCCGGGCTCGTCTATAGCGGCGCGCGGCGGATCGGGAAGGCCGGTGAGCCGGTGGCGGCCGATCAGCCGCTTGAGGTCCGTGGCAGCGATCATCCCTGGGTCTCGCGCGGCGGGCAGAAGCTCGCGCATGCCCTCGATCATTTCGCGATCGATGTGAGCGGCAGCGTGGCGATCGATGTCGGCGCCTCGACGGGCGGCTTCACCGACGTGCTGCTCAGCCGCGGTGCGGCGCGCGTCTATGCTGTCGATGTCGGCCACGGGCAGCTCGCCTGGCGATTGCGGCAGGATCCGCGGGTCATCGTGCTCGAACGCACGAATGCGCGTTATCTGGGCGAAGGCGAGGTGCCCGAGCCGGTCGATATCCTGGTTTGCGATGCGAGCTTTATAGGGCTCGAGACGATCCTGCCGGCACCGCTTGCGCTGACCCGGCCGGGTGCGCAGCTCATAGCGCTCATCAAGCCGCAGTTCGAGGTCGGAAAAGGTGCGGTTGGCGCTGGCGGTGTGGTGCGCGACGCGGCGCTCCATGAGGAGGTCTGCAGCCGTATCGCGGCATGGATCGGCGCGCTGCCCGGCTGGCGCGTGCTCGGCATCGAGCCGAGCCCGATCCTGGGCCCCAAGGGTAACCGGGAGTTTCTCATCGCTGCGGTGCGCGATGCCGGCTGATCGTCGCGTCGTCCGCATCGCCCGCCTCGGGGCGCAGGGCGACGGTGTCGCCGAGAGCGACGCGGGGCCGCTCTATGTGCCTTTGACCGTGCCCGGCGATGTCGTCGAGATTGCGCCTGAACCGGTGCGCCGGGGCGGCAGCGGCCGGCGTGCCCGGCTTGTCGCGGTGAAGGAACCCGGCCCCGGTCGGCGGTCGCCGCCGTGCCCGCATTTCGGAACCTGTGGCGGCTGCGCCCTGCAGCATCTCGACGCGAAACTCTATGAGGCATGGGCGCAGGAGCGAATCTGCAGCGCGCTCGGGCATCACGGCTTCGACGCCGTGCCGATTGCGGCGCCGTTGGTCGAACGGCCCGGCAGCCGCCGGCGACTCGTCCTGAAAGCGCAGGTGGCGGGGTCACGCGTCCGTCTCGGCTTCCGCGAACGACGCGCGCACCGTGTCGTCGATATCCGCGGCTGCTCGGTGGCGCGGCCGCCGCTTGTGGCCCTCTTCGACCCCTTGCGGGATCTTCTTGCACAGCTCCTGCCGCCGCGCGCCATGGCGGAGATCACGCTCACCGAGACCGCCACCGGCGTCGACTGCCTGATCGCCGCTGCGGCGCCGCTCGCGCTTGCGCATCGCGAGCTGCTCGCCGCCTTCGCCGGCGAACGCGATCTTGCCGCCATCCACTGGTCGGAGCAGGGGTGCATCGAGACCGTCGTCACGCGTCGGCCGCCGGTGATGGATTTCGCCGCGATCACCGTGCCCCTGCCGCCGGGCGCCTTCGTACAGGCAACGGCCGGCGGCGAGGCGGCGCTGCGCGAGGCTGTTCTCGAATGGACGGCGGGAACGCGGCGGATCGCGGATCTCTTTTCCGGTATCGGCACCTTCGCGCTGCCCCTTGCCCGCCGCGCGGTGGTGCACGCGGTGGAGGGAGCGAAGGCCCTTCTCGAGGCGCTCGCTGCCGGGGCACGTGGGGCGGAAGGGCTGCGGCAGGTGACCTGCGAACATCGCGATCTCTTCCGCCGGCCGCTCTTGCCACACGAGCTCGCCGCCTTCGAGGCGGTGGTCTTCGATCCCCCGCGTGCCGGCGCGATGGCGCAGGCGAAGGCCCTCGCACAGTCGCGCGTGCCGCTGGTGATCGCGGTCTCCTGCAATCCCAATACCTTCGCCCGCGATGCCCGCATCCTCGTCGACGGCGGCTACAGGCTCGCTGCGATCAGGCCGGTCGATCAGTTCCTGTGGTCGGGTCAGGTGGAGCTTGCGGCCCGCTTTGATCGCTGATCCGCACATTCGCCTGCGCGCGCGCATCGACATGGAGCGTGAAGATGTCGGGCCGGCTGTAGTGGCCGGCGGCATCGAGCGTCATGCGTTCCTCCGCCAGGCGATCGGGATCGAGCGTGGCGCGGACCGCTTCCGCGCGATCATAGACCGGTTCCGCGACATAGCTGCCGTCGGGCGCGATGACGGCGCTGCCGCCACGTTGCAGGAGCCGGTCGTCAGGCCCCGGAATCGCTTCGAGCAGTGCGCGCGCCTCCGGCTCCCCGGCGGTGAACGAGGCAAGTCCCGCGAGCACGTCGCCCTTGCTCAGGACCGTGCCCGAGGCGGCGACGAAGCAGCGGCCCTCGAAGGCATAGTGGCGGCTTGCCACCTGATGCATCTCCTTCACCGTCGGCCATTGCGCGATGTGAATGGCTTCGCCCCTGTCATGCATTGCGGCCCTGAGGAGCGGCATCCAGTGCTCCCAGCAGATGAGGCCGCCAAGGACACCGAAGGGGGTGTCGAGGGTCGAGAGCGTCGAGCCGTCGCCCATGCCCCAGACGAGGCGCTCGGTATAGGTGGGCACGAGCTTGCGGTGCCAGGCGGCGCGGCCATCGGGTGCAAAAAGGAACATTGTGTTGTAGAGGCTGCCGCCACGCCGCTCGTGCGCGCCGATAACGAGGTGGAGCTTCGCCCGCGCTGCGGCATCGGCGAGTTGGGCGAAAGTTGAGTCGCCAATGGCGACGGCATTCCCGGTGAGGATGCGGTAGAGCGCCTTCGCCCCGGGATGGTCCCAGAGGGCGGCCTCCGGTGCCTCGTCGATCCACACCGGATAGCCGGGCAGCCAGGTTTCGGGGAAGACGAGGATATCGGTTTCGTCGGCCGCATCCGCGATCAGCCCGAGCGCGCGTTCGAGCGAGAGCGCGAGATTGAGAAAGACCGGTGGATCCTGGACGAGGGCGATGCGGACGCGTCGGGAAGTCATCGGCAGGGCTCCGCTGGTCGGCTTCCGGGTTCCGGTCTTAGACGACTTCGCTGCTTCCGGAAAGCGTCCCTGCCCTCAGCCGAAGCGGCCGGTGATATAGTCCTCGGTCTCGCGGCAGGCCGGATTGGTGAAGATGGTATTGGTCTCGTCGAATTCGACAAGCTTGCCCATATAGAGAAAGCCGCAATAGTCCGAGACCCGGGCCGCCTGCTGCATGTTGTGGGTGACGATGGCGATCGTGTAGTCCGACTTGAGCTCGTAGACGAGCTCCTCGATCTTCAGGGTCGAGATCGGATCGAGCGCCGAGGCCGGCTCGTCGAGAAGCAGCACCTCGGGCTTCGTCGCGATGGCACGGGCGATGCACAGGCGCTGCTGCTGGCCGCCCGAAAGCGCGTTGCCGCTGCGCCGGAGCACGTCCTTTACCTCGTCCCAGAGTGCCGCCTTGCGGAGTGCCCATTCGACGCGCTCGTCCATCTCGGCGCGGCCGAGCCGCTCGTGCAGGCGGACGCCGAAGGCGATATTGTCATAGATGCTCATGGGAAAGGGGGTCGGCTTTTGGAAAACCATACCCACCTTCGCCCGCAATGCGTTCAGATCCTCGCCGCGGTCGAGGATATTGCGGCCGTCGAGCAGCACCTCGCCTTCGGCCCGCTGCCCCGGATAGAGGTCGTAGATGCGGTTGAAACAGCGCAGAAGGGTCGACTTGCCGCACCCCGACGGCCCGATGAAGGCGGTGACCTGACGGTCAGGCACGATGAGGCTGACGCCGTGCAGCGCCTGGAATCTGCCATAGAAGAAATCGAGCCCGCGTACCTCGATGCGTGGCGTCACCGCGGGGCCGGCCGGCGATCCGCTGCCGCCGCTGCTGCCGCGCTCGGGGGCCGCCGCGTTCCGCTGCGTCATGATCGGCGTGTCCACTTTGCTCACTTGCTGGTCCTCAGGAACAGGCGGGTCAGGATATTGAGCCCCAGAACGGCCAGCGTGATCAAGAGTGCGCCGGCCCAGGCAAGGTCGTGCCAGTCCTCATAGGGGCCCATGGCAAAATTGAAGATCATCACCGGCAGATTCGCCATCGGCTGTGCCATGTCGGTGGTGAAGAACTGGTTGTTGAGGGCGGTGAAGAGGAGCGGCGCCGTCTCGCCGGCGATGCGTGCCACCGCAAGCAGGACACCGGTCAGGATCCCCGACAGTGCGGCGCGAATGACGATCTGCAGCACGATCCGCCACTGCGGTGCGCCGAGCGCCGCCGCCGCCTCGCGCATCTGGTCGGGAACGAGACGCATCATGTCCTCGCTCGTGCGCACGACGACAGGGACCACGATAATGGCAAGGGCGACGGCGCCGGCCCAGCCGGAGAAATGGCCGAGCGAGACCACCATGATCTCATAGACGAAGACGCCGATGACGATCGAGGGGGCGCTGAGTAGGATGTCGTTGATGAAGCGGGCCACCTTCGACAGCCAGGCATGGCGCCCGAACTCGGCGAGATAGGTGCCCGTCAAAATGCCCAGCGGCGCGCCGATGAGGACGCCGAATCCGGTGAGGAGCAGGCTGCCGACGATGGCGTTGCGCAGGCCCCCGCCTGCATCGCCTGGCCCCGGCGTGTCCGCGACGAAAAGGGCAAGGTCGATATGCGAAATGCCGCGCGCAGCGAGGGTCCACAGGAGCCAGGCGAGAAAGGAGACGCCGAACAGCGTCATGAAGGCGGAGATCGTGAGGTTGAAGCCGTTCACAAGCTTGCGACGGGTATGAATGTGCATCGCCTCCGCCTCCTTCAGGCCGGCTTCTCGCCCTGTCGCCGCTCGAGCCGCAGGAGCAGGAGCTTCGACAGCGACAGCACGATGAAGGTGATGAGGAACAGGATCAGCCCGAGCGCGATCAGCGAGGCCGTATAGATCTCGCCGTCGGCCTCGGTGAACTCGTTGGCGATCGTCGAGGCAATCGAATTTCCGGGCATGAAGAGGGCCGCCTGGAGCCGGTGCGAATTGCCGATGACGAAGGTCACCGCCATGGTCTCGCCGAGCGCCCGGCCGAGGCCGAGCATGATGCCGCCGACGACGCCGACCCGGGTATAGGGGAGGATGACGTGCCACACGACCTCCCAGGTCGTGCAGCCGAGGCCAAAGGCCGATTCACGGATGGTCTTCGGTGTGATCTCGAAGACGTCGCGCATCACCGAGGTGATGAAGGGAATGACCATGATCGCGAGCACGACGCCGGCAGCAAAGACGCTGATGCCGATCGGCGCCCCCTGGAACAGCGGGCCGATGAGCGGCAGGTCGCCGAAAAGGCCGGTCAGGACGGGCTGGATATGATCGGCAAAGAAGGGGGCGAAGACGAAGAGGCCCCACATGCCGTAGATGATGCTGGGGATCGCCGCGAGGAGCTCGATGGCCGTGCTCACCGGGCGCTTGAGCCAGGCCGGCGCCATCTGGGTGATGAAGATCGCGATCCCGAAGCTCACCGGCAGGCCGACGAGAAGCGCGATCGCGGAGGTCACCAGTGTTCCGGTGATCGGCGACAGGGCGCCGAACATCTCGGTCACCGGATTCCATTCGGCGCTCGTCACAAAGCCGACGAAACCGAACTTCGCGAGTGCCGGCCATGCTCCGTAGACGAGCATGACGATGATCGCGCCAAGAATGAGGAGCACGACAAAGGCGGCAAGCCAGGCGGCACCGCCAAGGAGCCGGTCCCCGCTCCCCCGGATCGCGCTCATTGCCCCCTTGTCCCTGACATGCCTGCTTCCCCTTCAGTCCCGCCGCCACCAGACACGGCCGGGGCGGACCCATCCGGGCCCGCCCCGACCAACCCCGTGATGGAGGCGGGAAACGGCCTTACTGACCCATGCCGTCTCGCCAGACCGGTGTGCCGTCCGGGCCATGGATCTCCCGCTTCCATGTTTCCTCCACCATTTTCACCACGCTGTCCGGCATCGCAACATAGTGAAGCTCATCGGCCATCTCTTGTCCATGATGGAAGGCCCAGTCAAAGAATTTCAGGATCGCCGCCGTGCGCTGGGGAGACTTCGCTTCCTTGTAGACGAGGATGAAGGTGGCGCCGGTAATCGGCCAGCTCTTCGCGCCCGGCTGGTCGTTGAGAAGAAGATAGAAGCCCTTGGCATGCGCCCAGTCCGCGCCGGCGGCGGCGGCCTGGAAATTCTCCGCGCTCGGGGCAACATAGTTGCCGTCGTGATTGCGCAGGCGTGCATAGGGCATGTGGTTCTGGACGGCGTATGCGTATTCCACATAGCCGATGGCCCCCTTGATGCGGCTGACATAGGAGGCGACGCCCTCATTCCCCTTGCCGCCCACGCCGGCCGGCCAGGAGACCGCCTTCGCGGTGCCGACACGGTTCTTCCAGTCGGCGCTCACCTTGGAGAGATAATCCGTGAAGATGAAGGTGGTGCCCGATCCGTCCGAGCGGTGCACGACGGTGATTTTCCGGTCCGGCAGGTCGAGGTCCGGATTGAGCGCCGCAATCCGGGCGTCGTTCCACTTCGTGATGCGGCCGAGAAAGATGTCGGCGAGGACATCCGGGTCGAGCCGCAATGCGCCCGGGCGAATCCCGGGAACATTGATAACGGGCACCACACCGCCCATCACCTGCGGCCATTGCAGGAGACCGAACCTGTCGAGCTCCGCCGGCTTGAGGGGTGCATCGGAGGCCCCGAAATCGACCGTTCCCGCCTTGATCTGCTTGATACCCCCGCCCGAGCCGATGGACTGGTAATTGAGCTGCACGCCGGTCGCCTTGTAATAGGCGGAGGCCCATTTGGCGTAAATCGGATAAGGGAAGGTCGCGCCCGCCCCGTTGATGCGATCGACCCCGGCCTGCGCCGTTGCAAGAAGGCCCAATGTCAAGAGTGCGGCGAGTACTGTCCGTGCCAGTCGCTTGTGCATGAGAGATTCCCGATCCTGATTCTAAGGAGCATTCAGGCGCATTCACGCGCCCCTTTGCGATGGCGGCACCCTAGCCGGCCTCTGTGACAGTCTTGTGAAACCTGGCGCCGGATTTGCAATGTGCCCCTTGCCCAACCTCCCGCCCCCCCGGTAATGATGAGGTGAGATGATCGTGGCCTTGCGCCCGGTCGCTTGGAGAAAGAGCGATGCAGCACACGATACGCGCCTTCGATGAGGAGCTTGCGCGTCTCAGGACGATGATCGCGGAAATGGGCGGCCTCGCCGAGCTGCAGCTCAGTGCCGCGATCGAGGCCCTTGAATCGCGCGATCCCGAGCGCGCTCTGGCGGTGGCGAAGGAGGATCGCAAGATCGATGCGCTCGAGGTGCAGGCGGAGAATCTGGTGGTCCAGATCATCGCCCGGCGCAGCCCGGTGGCGGAAGATCTGCGCGAGATCATCGCCGCCCTCAAGATGAGCTCGATGCTCGAGCGGATCGGCGACGCGGCCAAGAATATCGCCAAGCGGGTGCCGGTGATCGTACAGTCGCCGCCGATCCGTGCCGCCCAGACCATCCCCAGGATGGCGGACGAGGCGCGGCAGATGGTGAATCAGGTGCTCGATGCCTATGTCGAGCGCGACAGCGACAAGGCGGTTGCCGTATGGTCGAGCGACGATCGCGTCGACCGCCTGTACAACACGCTCTTTCGCGATCTTTTGACCGACATGGCGGAGTCGCCACAGACGGTGACCGCGGCGACGCATCTCATATTCGTTGCCAAGAACATCGAGCGCATCGGTGACCAGGCGACGAACATCGCCGAAGAGGTCTACTACCTGATCGAGGGCGAGCGGCTCGATGACCGGCGCCCGAAGGCCGACGCCACCACCGAGGCGGCCGTGGCGTCGGGCAATGCGCGGGAAGGGACCTGATCTGAGGCCCTTATTTCGAGGCTTCGCCGGCCTGCTTGAGGAAAGCGATCAGATTGGCGCGGTCCTCGGCACTCGGGAGGCCGGGAAACGCCATCGCATTGCCCGGCACGAAGGCGCGCGGGTTGGCGAGATACTTGTCGAGCGTTTCCTCGTTCCAGACCACGTCGGCCGACTGCATCGCCTTCGAATAGCGCTTGAAGCTCGCCAGCGATCCCGCCTTGCGTCCGACGATACCATGGAGCGAGGGGCCGACCCGGTTCTGGCCCTCTGCAAGGCTGTGGCAGGCCTGGCAGCGGATGAATACCTTGCGGCCCTTTTCGGGATCGCCTTCGGCACGTGCCGGCAGGGACAGCAGAACCATCGAAGCGGCCATCAGGGCCAAAATTTCGCGTTTCACCTCACACTCCTTTTGCGGATTAAAGAGCCGTGACCTCATAGCGTCTCGATGACGGCCGGTCGAGGGCAACCTTGTCGCACCCCCGGCTAGGGCACAATTGTGGCGACATCCTGTCGGCCGGGCAGGGCGCCGGGCGACATCGCGTGTCCTTTGGCTTCAACAGCGCGCCGAAACGCGCTAAAGACGCGGCATGTCCGTCAACAGCTTCGGCCGCCTGTTCCGTTTCACCACCTGGGGGGAATCGCATGGTCCCGCCATCGGTGCCGTTGTCGACGGCGTGCCGCCGGGTCTCGCGCTCTCCGAGGCGGACATCCAGCCCTGGCTCGATCGTCGCCGCCCCGGCCAGTCGCGGCATGTGACGCAGCGGCGCGAGGCCGATCGCGTTCGCATTCTCTCGGGCGTACACGAGGGCCGGACGACCGGCTCACCGATCGCGCTCGAGATCGCCAACACCGATCAGCGCTCGAAGGACTATGCGGCGCTTGCCGATGTCTACCGGCCGGGCCATGCGGATTACAGCTATGAGGCCAAATACGGCCACCGCGATCCGCGCGGCGGCGGCCGGTCGTCGGCACGCGAGACCGCCATGCGCGTCGCCGCCGGGGCGATCGCACGCCTTGTTCTCGGGGAGGGCATCCGCATCCGCGGGGCGGTGGCGGCGATCGGCGGCGATGCGGCCTCGGCCACG
>JBHHTO010000019.1:0-19517 GCA_046753425.1 Rhodothalassiaceae bacterium
GCCGCTTTCGCGCGCGCGCCGGGGGCGGACTCGTGCTCGATGTGCGCACGGGCGAGATCCTGGCCATGGCGTCGCTCCCCGATTTCGACCCCCACAATCGCCCCGACTCCAACGACCCCGCGCTTTTCAACCGCATGACCATGGGCGTCTACGAACTCGGCTCGGTGTTCAAGACCTTCACCATCGCCATGGCGCTCGAGACCGGCACGGTGACGCTGGCCGACGGCTATGACGCGAGCGAGCCGATCCGGGTGGGCCGCTTTCTCATCCGCGACGACCATCCGCAGGGACGATATCTGACGATTCCCGAGATCTTCGTCCATTCCTCGAATATTGGCGCCGCCAAGCTGGCGCTCGATGTCGGGACCGACACCGAGCGGCGCTTTCTTGACCGTCTCGGGCTGCTGCGCCGCGCGAGCATCGAACTGCCCGAGGTGGGACGCCCGCTGCTCCCCGACCATTGGCGCGAGCTCGCGACCATGACCATCGCCTACGGCCACGGCATCGCCGTCTCCCCGCTGCAGGCGGCCACCGCCTTTGCCGCAATTGTGAACGGCGGATACCTCACTCCCGCCACCTTGATCGCCAAGGATCCGGGCGAAGAGGTGAACCGCGTGCCGATCCTGTCCCCCGCCACCAGCGCCCGCATGCGCGAATTGCTGCGCCTCGCCGTCACCGAGGGAACCGGACGTCAGGCCGACGTCCCGGGCTATCGCGTCGGCGGCAAGACGGGCACCGCCGAAAAGCCGCGCCAGGGTGGCTATGCGAAATCGGCGCTGCTCTCCTCCTTCATCGGCGTCTTCCCGATCGACGACCCCCGTTATGTGGTGTTCGTGATGCTCGACGAACCGCAGGGCACCGAGGCGACCTTTCACTATGCGAGTGCCGGCTGGACCGCAGCCCCGACGGTGGCGCAGATCATCCTGCGGACCGCACCGCTGCTCGGCGTGCAGCCGGCACCCGAGGATCGTGGCCTCTACCATCAGGCGGCGCTTCTTATCCGCGACCGCGGGGAGGTGCCATGAGCGGCAGCCGCACAAAACAAGAAGTGGTCCGCCTTGATGCCCTGCTTGGCGTCTCCGGCGACGCGAAGACGGCGATTTCCGGGCTCAGCGCCGACAGCCGGACGGTTGCTCCGGGTTATCTGTTCGCCGCCCTGCCCGGCACCAGGGCGGATGGCAGCCGCTATATCCCCGAAGCGCTCGCGCGCGGCGCGGTCGCCATCCTCGCCCCACGCGGCGCCGCCTTCGAAGCGCCCACCACCGTCATCGAGGACATGGTGCCGCGCCGCCGCTTCGCGGAGATGGCGGCCCGCTTCTACGGCCGCCAGCCGGCGCTGATGGCGGCGGTCACCGGCACCAATGGCAAGACCTCGGTGGCGAGTTTCGCGCGCCAGTTGTGGACGCTCTCGGGCGTCGCCGCGGCGAGCCTCGGCACGCTCGGCATCGAGAGCCCGGTCCTGCAACGGCAGGGAGGGCTGACAAGTCCCGACCCGGTGACCCTGCACGCGGCGCTGGCGACGCTCGCGGCACGCGGTGTCGGACATGCGATCTGCGAGGCGTCGAGCCACGGTCTTGCGCAATATCGCCTCGACGGGGTGCGCTTCCGGGCCGCCGCCTTTACCAATCTCACGCGCGACCACCTCGACTATCATCGCAGCTTCGAGGCCTATTTCCACGCCAAGGCACGCCTGTTTGCCGAGCTGCTCGAAGCCGATGCCGCGGCGGTCATCAACATCGAGGGCGATCACGGGCGGCGCATGGCCGCCCTTGCCGCCGGCTATAGGCGCAAGCTGATCAGCGTCGGGACCTCCGCCGATGCCGGGCTCAGGCTCGAGAGCGCCGAGGCACGCGGCGACGGCCAGCGGCTCGGGATCCGCTTCGGTGACCGGACGCATCGGGTGGACTTCCCCCTCTTCGGCGCCTTCCAGGCGCTCAATGCCCTGCTCGCCGCGGGCCTCGTCATCGCCTGCGGCGGTGACCCGGAGGCGACGATCCGGCATCTGGCGCGGCTCGAGTCGGTGCCGGGCCGGCTCGAGCGCGTCGGCGAGGGCCCGCGCGGCGGCGCCATCTTCATCGACTATGCCCATACGCCCGACGGGCTCCGGACGATCCTCGAGGCCCTGCGTCCGCACACGGCCGGCCGGCTCCTCGTCGTCTTTGGCTGCGGCGGCGACCGCGACCGCGGCAAACGCCCCGAGATGGGCAGCATCGCCGCCGCCCATGCCGACCGCGTCATCGTCTGCGACGACAATCCGCGCAGCGAGGACCCGGCCGCCATCCGGCGCGACATTCTCGCCGCCGCCCCCGACGCCAGCGAGATCGGGGACCGGCGCGCCGCGATTCTTGAAGCGGTCGCCGATCTCGGCCCCGGTGACACGCTGGTGATCGCCGGCAAGGGGCACGAGGAAGGCCAGATCGTCGGCGACACGGTGATTCCCTTCTCCGACCTTGCCGTGGTCCGCGAGGCGATCGCCGGAGGTGGGCCATGATGATCACCGAGCCCCTGTGGAGCGCCGGTGAGATCGCACGCGCGGTCGCGGGTCGTACGGCTGGCCGGTGGCTTGCCGATGGTGTCGCCATCGACAGCCGCGAGGTCATTCCGGGAGACCTCTTCGTCGCCCTACCCGGCACGCAGCGGGACGGTCACGCCTTCGTCGCCGAGGCGCTGGAAGCCGGCGCCGCCGGCGCCCTGGTCAGCGCGCGCGACCTCGCCGGCATTGCGACGGATGACCCGCGGCTCGTTGGCGTCGATGACACGGCCACAGCCTTCCGCGCCCTCGCCACGGCCGCGCGGCAGCGCATGTCGGGCCGCGTCGCTGCGGTCACCGGCAGTGCCGGCAAGACCAGCGTCAAGGAGGCCCTGTGCCGCGCTCTCGGCCGCGATGCGCTCGCCCATGCGAGCGCGCTGAGCTACAACAATCATGTCGGCGTCCCGCTGTCGCTGGCGCGCATGCCGCGTGGCACCCGCTATGCCGTGTTCGAGCTCGGCATGAGCGCCGCCGGCGAGATCGCACCGCTGTCGCGGCTCGTCGCCCCGGATGTCGCGATCGTGACCACCGTCGGCAGCGCCCATGCCGCCGCCTTCGCGGACGACCGCGCGATCGCCGCTGCCAAGGCGGAGATCTTCGACGGCATGTCGGCAGGCGGTATCGCGGTACTCAACCTCGACCATGAGCACGCCCCATGGCTCGTGGCGCAGGCGAGGGAGCGCGGGCTCGAGCTTCTCACCGTTTCGCTTGCAAGCGAGGAAGCGGATGTCCGGCCGCTGCGCCTCAAGCGCACGGTCGAGCTGAGCTGCATGACCGCGGATGTCGCGGGCGTGCTCGCGACCGTCAAGGTCGGCGCGCCGGGACGCCACTGGGTAACGAACGCGCTGCTCGTCCTCGCGGCCGTCCGGGCGCTGGACGGCGATCTCGGCCTCGCCGGCCTGTCGCTCGCCGAATTGCAGGCACCCGCGGGGCGCGGCCGCCACTGCCCGGTTCCGGTGCGTGATGGCTCGTTTCTCGTCATCGACGACGCCTATAATGCCAATCCGCTTTCACTCGCCGCCGCGCTCGAGGCGCTGGCCGACATCCCGACCACGCCCTCCGGGCGGCGCTTTGCGGTTCTCGCCGACATGCGCGAGCTCGGTCCACGGGGGGGCGATCTGCACCGCGCCCTCGCGCCGCAATTGCGGGCGGCCCGCCTGACCGAGGTCATCGCCGTCGGTCCGCAGATGCGCCTCCTTGCCGAGACGGCGGGCGTGCCGGTCACCACCGCGGACGACGCCGCGACCGCCCTCGCCGAGACAAGGAAGCGGGTCCGGGCGGGCGATGTCGTTCTCGTCAAGGGCGCCAATGCGGCGCGGCTTCATATCGTGGTCGAGGGCCTGCTGCGGCTCGCGCAGGCGCCGCGACCGCATGCGCATCGCGCCGGTCTGGCGGCGGAATAGGAGGGACGATGCTCTACAATCTCCTCGCGCCACACGCCGACGCCTTCATCCTGTTCAATCTCGTGCGCTATCTCACCTTCCGCACGGGCGCTGCGATCCTGACCGCGCTTCTCATCGCCTTCGTTGTCGGGCCACCGCTCATCCGCTGGCTCCGGCGCGTGCAGGGCAACGGGCAGCCGATCCGCGATGACGGGCCGGAAAGCCATCTCATCCGCAAGGCCGGAACACCGACGATGGGCGGCCTCATGATTCTCGTCGCGCTCGTCCTTTCGACCCTGCTCTGGGCCGATCTCTCGAACCCCTATGTGTGGATCGCCCTCATCGTCACCACCGGCTTCGGTGCCATTGGCGCACTCGACGACTATCTCAAGGTGACGCGGGCACACCCGAAGGGTGTTCCGGCGGGTGTCAAGTTCCTCGCCGAGGCAGCGATCGCCGCCGCCGCGGCGGCATGGGTCGCCGGCCTCGACGCGCCGACGCTTGCCATTCCCTTCGCCAAGGGCCTGGTCATCGATCTCGGCTGGTTTTACGTCGCCTTCGCCGTCATCGTCATCGCCGGCGCCGGCAATGCGGTCAATCTTACCGACGGGCTCGACGGTCTCGCGACCATGCCGGTGATCATCGCCGCCGCCACTTTCGGGCTCATCGCCTATGTGGTCGGCAACGCGATCTATTCGGACTATCTGCAGCTCCCCTTCATCCGCGGCTCGGGCGAGCTCGCCATCTTCTGCGGTGCGATGATCGGCGCCGGTCTCGGCTTTCTCTGGTTCAACGCACCGCCGGCGATGGTCTTCATGGGCGATACCGGCAGCCTCGCGCTCGGCGGTGCGCTCGGCACGGTGGCGGTCATCACCAAGCACGAGCTGGTTCTGGTCATCGTCGGCGGCCTCTTCGTACTCGAGACCGTGTCGGTGATCGTGCAGGTGCTCTCCTTCAAGCTGACCGGCCGCCGCGTCTTTCGCATGGCGCCGCTGCACCATCATTTCGAGCATCTTGGCTGGTCCGAGCCGACCATCGTCATCCGTTTCTGGATCATCGCCGTCATCCTCGCCCTCATCGGCCTGGCGACGCTGAAGCTGAGGTAAGGCGTGGCATGATCTTCCCCCGCTCATATCGCAACCGGCGGATCGGCATCTTCGGCCTGGCGCGCAGCGGCCGCGCCACCGTCTCGGCTCTCGCCGCGGCGGGGGCCGAGATCCATGCCTGGGACGACGACGCCGCGCACCGCGAGGACCTGCCGGTCCCACCTTCGGACCTTTATGCACTGGATTTCAGCGCCCTCGACGTCCTGGCGGTCGCCCCGGGGGTGCCCTTGACCCATCCGGCGCCGCATCCCCTCGTCCGCAAGGCACAGGCCGCCGGCATCCCGGTCATCGGCGACATCGAGCTGTTCGCGGCAGCGCGGACCGACCTGCCGCCGCATGCGGTGATCGCCGTCACCGGCACCAACGGCAAATCGACGGCCGCCGCCCTGCTCGGCCATGTGATCGCGCGCGCCGGCCGGCCGGCGGCGGTCGCCGGCAATATCGGCGTCCCCGTCCTGTCGCTCGACCCGCTGCCCGCGGGCGGGGTCTATGTCCTCGAGCTCTCGTCCTTCCAGATCGACCTTGTCCACACGCTCGACCCGGACGTCGCCATCCTGCTCAACATCACACCGGACCATCTCGACCGCCATGGCGACATGGCCGGCTATGTGGCGGCCAAGCGGCGGCTGTTCGAGCTGCAGCGCCCACCGCATCTCGCAGTCATCGGTGTCGACGACGAGCCGGGGCGCGAGACCGCGGCCGCCTTGCCGCAGCCGGTGATTCGCATCTCCGTGAAGCGCGCGCTCGACGATGGCCTCTTCGTCGATGACGCGGGGACCTTGCACGAGGCGGGGGCGGACGGAATCCGGCGGCTTGGCTCCCTGGCGGGCCTGCCGGCCCTCGTCGGCCGCCACAACTGGCAGAATGCCGCCGCAAGCTTTGCCGCGGCGCGGGCGGTCGGGATCGCACCCGAGGCCATTCTTTATGCCTTCGCCAGTTTCCCGGGTCTCGCACACCGTTGCGAGCCGGTGACCCGTCGCGACGGCGTCCTCTTCATCAACGACTCGAAGGCGACCAACATCGACGCCGCGGCGACGGCGCTCGCGGCATTCGAACGCATAGGCTGGATCGCCGGCGGGCGCGCCAAATCGGCCGACCTCGCACCACTCGCGCCATTCCTGCCGCGCATCCGCTGCGCCTATCTCATCGGCGAGGCGGCCGAGGATTTTGCGCGCGCTCTCGACGGCAAGGTGCCCTGTCGGCTGTGCAGCACCATCGAGCGCGCCGTCGAGGCGGCCGCCCGGGAGGCGGAGCCGGGCGACGTCGTGCTCCTTTCCCCCGCCTGCGCGAGCTTCGACCAGTTCCGCGATTTCGAGGCCCGCGGCGAGGCCTTCCGCAATGCCGTCCTGGCGCTCGGCAAGGGGGAGGCGGCATGATGCTGTTCTCGCGCGCCGACGACAGTTTGCTTTCCCGCTGGTGGTGGACGGTCGACCGCTGGCTCCTGCTCGCTCTCGGCATGCTGCTCGCCACCGGGCTGGTTCTCACCTTCGGTGCCAGCACCGGCGCCGCGGCGCGGCTCGGTCTGCCCCCCTTCTATTTTGCCGAGCGGCAGGTGATCTACGCCCTGCTCGCCTTCGCCGCCCTCCTCGCCCTGTCCCTTCTGCACGTCCGCGCCGTGCGCCGCTTCGCACTGCTTCTCTTTGCCGGCAGCATGCTTGCCACCCTGGCCACGCTGTTCTCCGACGAGGCCTATAACGGGGCGACGCGCTGGCTCGATCTCGGCGGGCTGTCGATCCAGCCCTCGGAGTTCCTCAAGCCGGCGCTCGCGATCGTGTCGGCCTGGCTCCTGGCGGCGGAGATCGAGGATCCCGCGGTCCCGGGACGGCAAGCAGCCGCCCTGGTCGTCATGCTGGCCGCAATCCTGCTTCTCATGCAGCCCGATTTCGGCCAGACCGTGCTGGTCTGCGCCACCTTCGCCTTGCAGCTCGTGCTGGCCGGCCTGCCCGGCATCTGGATCGCCGGCCTCGGCGTCAGTGGTATTGCCGGGCTCGTCGCCGCCTATCTTCTGCTGCCGCATGTGGCGGAGCGCATCTCCGGCTTTCTCGACCCCGCGAGCGGCGATAACTGGCAGGTGGATCAGGCGATCATGGCCTTCCGTTCGGGCGGCCTGTTCGGGCGCGGTCCGGGAGAAGGGGCGGTGAGGCAGCATCTGCCGGAGGCCCATACCGACTATGTCTTCGCCGTCGCAGGCGAGGAATTCGGCGCCCTCGCCTGTCTCGCCATCATCGCGATCTTCGCGGTGATCGTGATTCGCGGCCTGATCCGGCTCGCCGACGAGGAGGACCCGTTCCGGGTGCTGGCGACGGCCGGACTGCTGGCCGTCTTCGGGCTGCAGACCCTGATCAATATCGGTGTCAATCTGGCGCTCCTGCCCTCGAAGGGCATCACCCTGCCCTTCATCTCCTATGGCGGCTCCTCGATGCTCGCGCTCGGGCTCACCATGGGCATGGTGCTGGCGCTCAGCCGCGGCAACCGCGCCGGGCGGCACCTCCACTTTCCAGCGAGGAGGTGGGCATGAACGCGCCGCGCATCGCGCGCATCGCGCTCGCCGCAGGCGGCACCGGCGGCCATATGGTGCCGGCCCATGCGCTCGCAGCGGAGCTCCGGCGGCGCGGACATGAGATCCTGCTCATCACCGACCGGCGCGGCGCGACCGTCCCCGGCCTGTTCGAGAATATGCCGACCCACATTCTCGAAAGCGGTCGCATGACCGGCAATGCGATGATGAAGCTCGGCGCCAGCGTCCGCATCCTCATCAACACCCGGCGCGCCCGCCGCATCCTCAAGGACGCGGCGCCCGCGGCCCTGGTCGGTTTTGGTGGCTATCCGAGCCTCGCCGCCGGACTTGCCGCCACCGCCATCGGTGTCCCGCTGTGCCTTCATGAACAGAATGCGGTGCTCGGGCGTTCCAACCGGCTGCTCGCCAGGACCTGCCGTGCGCTCGCCCTGTCATGGGAAAGGACGGCGCGGGTTCCCGGCGATGCCGCGCCGCGAACCGTGGTGACCGGCAATCCCGTGCGCGAGACGGTCAGCCGCCTTGCCGAGGCCGGATATGCGGCGCCGGAGGCCACCGGGCCGATCCATCTGCTCGTCGTCGGCGGCAGCCTCGGTGCCCGTATCCTGTCGGATGTCGTGCCCGACGCGCTCGCCCTCCTGCCGCCGGCCCTGCGCTCCCGGCTGCGGGTGACGCAGCAGTGCCGCCGGGAGGACCTCGAGCGGGTCCTCGCCCGCTACCGCGCCGCCGATATCGACGGCGAGCTCGCGCCCTATTTCACCGACCTGCCGGAACGCCTTGCCTCCTGCCATCTCGCCATCGCCCGCGCCGGCGCCTCGACCATCGCCGAGCTCGCCACGGCCGGGCGCCCGGCCATCCTGGTGCCGCTCGCCATCGCCACCGACGACCATCAGACGGCGAATGCGCGGGTGCTCGCCGGTGCCGGCGGAGCCTGGATCATGCCCGAGGACGGCTTCGACGCCCGCGGGCTTGCGAAACGCCTGCACCGGCTGCTGGCCGACGGCGACGGGCTTCGCAGCGCTGCCGCGGCGGCCCGCCGCCTCGGATCCGCCGATGCGGCGAGCCGGCTGGCCGATCTCGTGGAGCGGGTCGCCGGCGTGCCGGCGGCATCCCCCGCCCGCGGAACAGCCGGAAACCGGCCGACACCTGCAGCCGAGGACTCTTGCCCTTCACAGCCGGACGGGCGGCGCCAATCGTCGTTCGAGACCGGCCTCCGGCCCTCCTCAGGCCGAACGGAGCAATCAGCCCCGTTCGTCTCTTGCCTGTCGCAGGGGGAATGGCAGGACGCCTCATCCATCTTCCCTTTCGCCAGGGAGGCGCCGGCATGAGCACCCTGCCCTTCGACATCGGCACCATCCATTTCGTCGGCATCGGCGGCATCGGCATGTCGGGGATCGCCGAGGTGATGCACAATCTCGGCTACAGGGTGCAGGGCTCCGATGTTGCCGAATCGCCCAATGTGGCGCGCCTGCGTGCGCTCGGCATTGCCGTCACCATCGGTCATGCGGCCGAGAACATCGCCGGCGCCGGGGTTGTCGTCGTCTCCTCTGCCATCCGGCCCGACAATGCGGAGGTGGTCGCCGCGCGCGAGATCCCGATTCCGGTCGTCCGCCGCGCCGAGATGCTGGCCGAGCTGATGCGGCTTAAATGGTGCGTCTCGGTCGCCGGCACCCACGGCAAGACGACCACCACCTCGCTCTGCGCCGCGATGCTCGACGCCGGCGGCTTCGACCCGACGGTGATCAATGGCGGCATCATCAATGCCTATGGCACCAACGCCCGTCTCGGGGCCGGCGAGTGGATGGTGGTCGAGGCCGACGAGTCCGACGGTACCTTCGTGAAACTGCCGGCAACGCTTGCCGTCGTCACCAATATCGATCCCGAGCATCTCGACTTCTACGGCGATTTCGATGCCGAGCGCGCCGCCTTCCGGCAGTTCGTCGAGAATGTCCCCTTCTATGGCGCCGCCATCCTGTGCATCGACCATCCCGAGGTGCAGTCCCTGATGGCGCGGCTCAATGACCGCCGCATCGTCACCTACGGCTTTTCCAAGCAGGCGGACATACGCGGGGTCGACGTCAGCTGGTCCGACGGCGGGGCGCGCTTTGCGGTCGAGATCAGCGACCGCCGTAGCGGCGAGACGCGGCAGCTTGCCGACCTGCGCCTGCCGATGCCCGGACGGCACAATGTGCAGAATGCGCTCGCCGCGATCGCGGTCGGCGTCGAGATGCGGATCCCTGAGGGCGTGCTTCGCGAAGCGCTCGGCGGCTTCGGCGGCGTCAAGCGCCGCTTCACCCGCGTCGGCGAGGCGGGCGGGATCACCGTCATCGACGATTACGCGCACCATCCGGTCGAGATCGCCGCCGTGCTCGGCGCCGCGCGCCAGGCCTATGAAGGCCGGATCATCGCCGTCGTGCAGCCGCACCGCTTCACGCGGCTCAAGGATCTCTTCGCGGAGTTCTGCACCGCATTCAATCAGGCCGACCGCGTCATCGTCGCGCCGGTCTACGCCGCCGGCGAGGAACCGATCGAGGGCGTCGATGCAGCGGCCCTCGCCGCCGGTCTCAAGGCGCACGGCCACAAGGGCGTCAGCACCATCGTCGGTCCGGAAGAGCTGGCGGTGGCGGTCGCCGCGGAGGCCGGACCGGGCGATATCGTGGTCTGTCTCGGTGCCGGCTCGATCACCCGCTGGGCACAGGCCCTGCCGGATGAACTCGCTCCGCTGGTCGCCAGGGGAGGGCGCGCATGATGACCGCCGAGCGCCTCCGCCCCCTCTCGGAACGCCTGCCGCCGGCGCGCGGGCGCCTGCTTTTGAATGCACCTCTCGCGCGCTACAGCTGGTTCCGCACCGGCGGCCCCGCCGAGGTCCTTTTCGAGCCCGCCGACGAGGCCGACCTCGCGGAATTCCTGTCGCGGCTGGCGCCCGACATTCCGGTCACCGCGATCGGCGTCGGGTCCAATCTCCTCATCCGCGACGGCGGCGTCGCCGGTGTCGTCGTTCGCCTCGGCAAGCCCTTCGCGACGATCCGGGTCGAGGGAGAGGAGATCGTCGCCGGCGCCGGCGCCACCGACATTGCGGTGTCGCGGGCAGCACGCGATGCGGGCCTTGCCGGCCTCGAGTTCCTGCGCGGCATCCCCGGCACGATCGGCGGCGCGGTGCGCATGAATGCCGGCGCCTATGGCCGCGAGATCGCCGACGTGCTCGGCGCCGTCCGTATCGTCCTGCGTTCCGGCGCCCTGCGCACGCTCGCCGCCTGCGAGATCGCCCTCTCCTACCGGCACAGCGACCTTCCCGCAGACGCGATCGTCACCCTCGCCCGCCTGCGCGGGCGGCGGGGCGACCGGGCGACGATCTCGGCACGCATGGACGCGATCACGCGGCAGCGGGAAGCGACGCAGCCGGTACGCACACGGACCGGCGGCTCGACCTTCAGGAACCCGCCCGGCGCGCGGGCCTGGGAGCTGATCGACGCCGCCGGCTGCCGCGGCCTGCGGCGCGGTGATGCGATGGTCTCGGAGAAGCACGCCAATTTCCTCGTCAACACAGGTCGCGCGAGCGCCGCCGACCTCGAGGCGCTCGGCGAGGCGGTGCGGCAACGCGTCCTCGCGGCGACCGGCGTCCGGCTCGAATGGGAAATCGAGCGCATCGGCCGCAAGCAGGAGGCGGGTTCATGAGCGGGCGCAAGAGCGGACTGAGCAGACATCTCCTGGTGCCGGCCTTCGTCGCCGCACTGACCGCGAGCGCTGCCGTCCTCCTGTTGTCGGGCGGTCCGCCTCAGGTCGCGGCGGACACTGCCACACCCCCGGCAGGCATCGATATATCGCTCGGGCTCGTGGTGCGCAGGGTGGACATCGAGGGGCGCGAGAACACGCCGCCGGAAGCCCTTGATGCCGCCATCGGCAACCCTCTTGGCAGGGCGGCCACCGATGTCGACCTCGCGGCCGTCCGAGAGCGGCTCGAGCGCATTTCCTGGGTCCGCCGGGCGCAGATTGCGAGGCGATTGCCCGACCGTCTCGTTATCCGCATCGAGGAACGCCGTCCTTTCGCGCTCTGGCAGCGGCAGGGGCGGCTCCATCTTGTCGATCGCGAGGGCGTCGTGCTGACCGATGAGGACCTCGCCCGCTGGCGCACGCTGCCCCTCATCGTCGGCGAAGGCGCCCCCGCTGCCGCACCTTCGCTGCTCGATACGCTGGCCCAGGTTCCCACCATCGCAAGCGAGGTCGAGGCCGCAATCCGGGTCGCCGGCCGCCGCTGGAACCTCAGGCTGACGAGCGGCGTGCTCGTCAAGCTGCCCGAGGACGATGGGACGGGCTGGGGCCCCCGCGAGGCCGTCCGTCGCCTCGCCGAACTGGCGCGGCGGCAACGGCTGCTCGAACGCAGTGTGACGGTGATCGACCTGCGTCTTGCCGACCGCCTCGTGCTGCGCCTGCCGCCGGGGGTGCGGCCGCTGTCCGCAGCCGGGGAGCAGCAAACATGACGATGTCGCCTGTTACCGCCAGGGAGTTGCAACCGGTATGAGCGCCACAAGTTCGCATATGATCACGGCCCTCGATGTCGGCAGCAGCAAGATCGCCTGTTTCATCGGCAGCGTCGATGACGAGGGTGGCATCGGCATCCCGGGCATGGGCGTCCGCTCGTGTCGCGGTGTGCGCTCGGGCGCGGTCGTCGACATTGCAGAGACCGAGCACGCGATGCGCTCGGCTGTGGAGCAGGCGGAACGCATGGCCGGCGTCACCGTCGACGAGGTCATCGTCTCGGTCAGCGCCGGTGATCTTGAAAGCCACATCGTGGAGGTCGAGACCGAGATCGAGGGGCACCGTGTCGAGGAGAGCGATCTCCGGCACGCATTGTCGCAGGCGCGTGCATCGATCACCCTCACCGACCGCGAGGTGATCCACGCCTTTCCCGCCTGTTTCGCCCTCGATGGCATCTATGGCGTGCGGGCGCCGATCGGCCTTTATGGCGAGCGCCTTGCCACCACCCTGCATGTGGTGACCGCCCGCGCGGCACCGTTGCGCAATCTGCGCACTTGCGTCGAGCGGGCGCATCTCAGGGTACGGCGCTTTGTCGCCGCCCCCTATGCGTCCGGCCTCGCCACCCTTGTCGAGGACGAGATGCAACTCGGTGCCGCCGTCGTCGATATCGGTGCCGGCACCACCGATGTCGCCATTTTTGCCGGCGGCGCCATGGTGTTCGCGAGCGTCCTTCCGCTCGGCGGCAACCATGTCACGCAGGACATCGCGCGCGGTCTCCTGACCCCCGTTGATCAGGCGGAGCGGCTCAAGACCCTGCACGGCCAGGCGCTGTCCACCGCGGCCGACGATCGCGAGACGATCGACGTGCCGCAGCTCGGCGAGGGCGATTACGACCCCGACGGATACATCACCGTGCCGCGCTCCCGGCTGAGCCGGATCATCGAGCCGCGCCTCGCCGAGATCCTCGAGCTCGTCCGGGACCGCCTCGAGGCCGGCGGCTTTGCCGGCGGCGCGGCGCGGCGCGTCGTGCTCACCGGCGCGGCATCGCAACTGCCCGCCATGCGCGATCTCGCGCAGCGCATTCTCGACAAGCAGGTTCGTCTCGGGCGACCCAGCGGCCTCACCGGCCTTGCCGCGGCGACCGCCGGACCGGGTTTCGCCACCACTGCCGGACTTCTGCTGCACAGCGCCAAGGCGCCGCCGGAATCGGCGGCGCCGCGCTCGCCCGTTTCACTGCCTGCCGCAGGCGGCGGTCTCGCCCGCCTCGGACGCTGGCTGAGGGAGAATCTGTGAGAATGGTGACGCCGGGTCGGGCTTCCGGCGGCATCTCGTTGCCGCAAGGCACAGGATCAAGGAGAGGAGAAAGCCTATGACCATCGAACTGAGCACTCCGGAGCTCACGGAGTTGCACCCCCGGATCACCGTCATGGGAGTCGGGGGCGCCGGCAGCAATGCCGTCAACAACATGATCCGATCGGAACTCCAGGGCATCAATTTCGTCGTCGCGAATACCGACGCACAGGCGCTCGTGCACGCCCTCGCGGAGACGAAGATCCAGCTCGGCGCCCGCATCACACAGGGACTTGGTGCCGGATCGCGGCCGGACGTCGGACACAAGGCGGCGGAGGAATCGCTCGACGAGATCGAGCAGCATCTCGACGGTTGCCACATGCTTTTTCTCACCGCCGGCATGGGCGGCGGAACCGGCACCGGCGCGACTCCGGTGATTGCCCGCGCCGCACGTGAACGCGGCATCCTGACCGTCGGCGTCGTCACCAAGCCGTTCCATTTCGAGGGTCGCAAGCGAATGGCGATCGCCGACACCGGCATTGCGGAGCTGCAATCCTGCGTCGACACGCTGATCATCATTCCGAACCAGAACCTGTTCCGCATCGCGACCGAGAAGACGACCTTCCAGGACGCCTTCGCCACCGCCGACGAGGTCCTGAGCTCGGGTGTGCGCGGCATTACCGATCTCATGGTGATGCCCGGTCTCATCAATCTCGATTTCGCCGACGTGAAGACGGTGATGAGCGAGATGGGCAAGGCGATGATGGGCACCGGCGAGGCCGACGGCGAACGGCGCGCCATCGAGGCCGCCGAAGCCGCGATCTCGAATCCGCTGCTCGACGAGGTCTCGCTCAAGGGCGCGAAGGGGGTGATCATCAATATCACCGGCGGCATGGATCTGACGCTGTTCGAGGTCGACGAGGCGGCCAACCACATTCGCTCCCAGGTCGACGAGGATGCCAATATCATCGTCGGCTCCGCCTTCGACGAGGCCCTCAACGGCCTGATGCGGGTATCCGTCGTGGCCACCGGCATCGATGCCACGGCGGCGCGCCCCGTGGAGGAGACGGAGCAGCCGACCGCCGCGATCGTCAGCATCGCCCGCCCGCCCCGCGAGTCGACGCCGGCCGGAGGCGACGGAAAGCCCGACGATGCGAATCCGGAAGCGAAGCCCGACCACGCCAGCCAGGAAAGTGCGGCCGGTCCGGCATACGGATGCGGACCGGAGACGCCGGATATCCTTCCGGCCGAGGATGCCCTGGTCCTCAACAAGGCGGCAGACACGGCAAACCAGCCGGCGGTGGCGCAGGAGGATGCGACCTTCATCCCGCCCGAGCCGGTGCTGCCTTCCCGGCGCGAAGCCGCCGGGCGCCGGCCCGACGCCTTTGCGGAGGCGGCGTTCGAGAATGCCGGCCGGGCGCAGGAAGAGCCGGACCATGCAATCGCTGGTGCGCCAGCGGACAGCCCGGAGCGCGGCCGCAGCCTGTTCCGCCGCATGACCGGCCTCGGACAGCGGGCGACGGCTGGCGGGAGCCAGGGCTCCGGCCAGCAACCGGATTCCAGGTTCGGCCGACTGACGGAGGCGGACCGGCCGGTCCCGAGTGCCCGCAACGAGGAGCAGCTCGAGATTCCCGCCTTCCTGCGCCGTCAGGCCAACTAGGCGCGACGCAGGGGTCCGAGCGCGGGGTGTGTGCCCGGGATCCTCTCCCCCGGGCGCATCACCCCGTGCCTCACTTGCCGCGAACTCTAAAAGGCGCTTGCGCCAGGATTGCCCAGGGCCCGCAGCAACGCACGCAAGGTGCTTTTCACCCGCGGATCGCGAATGGCCGCCAGCTCCTTCGCCGCCTGGATCGTCTCCTCATTCGTCAAGGAAAGCCGCCGCGCCGCCGGTGGTGCCCCGAATCCCTCGAAAAAGGCGCCGACCCGGACCCCCAGCGCCTGTGCCAGGATATACAGCCGTCCGGCGCTGACCCGGTTGCTCCCGTTCTCATATTTCTGCACCTGCTGGTAGGAGATGCCGAGCGCCCGCGCGAGATCCTGCTGGGTCAGGCCCCGCTCGAGCCGGTGCTCCCGGATCCGTTCGCCGATATGCCGGTCAACCTCGTTGGCGAGATCGGCAAGAGCGCTCTTGGTTGGAAGCTGACCCGCATGCGATGCCTGCTCCCACCCCGCGATCCTCGCTCCTTCCACGTCCTGATCCTCCTTTACCAAACGCAACAAGCTGCTCCCGATCGACGGCACACGCCCGTTCCCGCCTTGCCCTAATCCGGCCATCGATCCGGTGCAGACTTTGCGGCGGCATCTTGTTATAAGGGGCCGCGGTGGCCTCCGTGGCTGCACCACACTGCGAACCGATGGTGGTAGAAATGATAATAGGACAACTCGGAACGCATGTACAGATGCGATTTCGGAGCAATTTTCTGCAAGCATCGCGAGTGATTTACATATTTTTAATGTTAATTCTTGCGCCAATGCTGGTCGCCGGCTGCTCGACCGACAAGAAGGACACCTATATCGCGCAGGATGTCGAGGTCCTCTACAATCTCGGCTACAAGAACCTCGAGCGGAAACGCTGGGCGCTGGCCGCCAAGGCGTTCGACGAGGTCGAGCGGCAGCATCCCTATTCCGAATGGGCCCGGCGGGCGCAGCTCATGGGCGCCTATGCGTCCTATATGGACAACAAGTATGACGATGCCATTCTCGCCGCCGAGCGCTTTCTCTCCCTGCATCCCGGAAATGCCTATGCGGTCTATGCCAAGTATCTGATCGCCATCAGCTATTACGAGCAGATGACGGATGTCTATCGCGACCAGAAGACGACCGAGCAGGCGGCCGCGGCGCTCGAGGAGGTGGTCCGCCGCTTTCCCGGCACCGATTATGCGCGCGATGCCGCGCTCAAGCTCGACCTCGTGCGTGACCAGCTCGCCGGCCGCGACATGGAGATCGGACGCTTCTATCTCAAGCAGGAACAGTATCTCGCGGCGATCACACGCTTTCGCCATGTGATCGACAATTACGGGACCACGAGCCACGTGCCCGAGGCGCTGCACCGGCTCGTCGAATGCTATACCGCGCTCGGCATTCTCCCCGAGGCGCGCAAATACGCCGCCGTTCTCGGCTATAATCATCCGGGCAGCAAGTGGTACCGCTACTCCTATGCCATGCTCACCGGTGAAGATGTGGCGCCGGAGAAGAAGCCCGAGTCGCGCAGCTTCTTCGCGCGCCTTCTCGGCATCTTCGGAGGCTGAAACCCGAAGGGTGCTGGCGGCCGATGCTGCAGGGCCTCGTCATTCGCGACATCGTACTCGTCGACAGCCTTGCTCTCGACTTTGCCGCCGGCCTCACGGCGCTTACCGGCGAGACCGGCACCGGCAAGTCGATTCTTCTCGATGCCCTCTCCCTTGCCCTCGGCGCACGCGCCGACAGCGGCCTTGTGCGGCACGGCGCCGCGCGTGGCAGCGTCAGCGCGAGCTTCGCGCTACCGCCCGGCCATGCCGCACGCGCCCTGCTCGCCGCGCAGGACATCGAGAGCGATGGGGAGACGCTCATCCTGCGCCGCAGCGTCGACGCCCGCGGCGGCAGCCGCGCCTTTGTCAACGATCAGCCGGTGTCGGTCGGCCTTCTGCGTCGACTCGGCGACCTGTTGGTCGAGATTCACGGGCAGCACGACGACCGCGGCATGCTCGATCCCGCATCGCACCGCGACCTCCTCGACGCCTATGGAGGCCTCGACGACGACCGCGCTGCGGTGGCCGCCGCCCATGCCGATCTCGAGGCCGCCGAAGCCGCCCTGTGCGCGGCAGAGGCGGTGGTGGCCGAGGCTGCGGCCGACGAGCGCTATCTGCGCCACGCGCTCGAGGAGATCGAGGCGCTCGCCCCCGAGCCCGGGGAGGAAGAGAGGCTCGCCGCCGAGCGCACGCGGCTGATGCAGGGCGAGCGTCTTGCCGGCAGCCTAGCCGAGATTCGCGACTCGCTCGGCGCCGACGGCGGCGTCGATGCACAATTGCGCGTTGCCATCCGGCGGCTTGAGCGGCTGGATGGCGACACCGGCGAGCTGCTTGCCCCGGTCCTGTCCGCCTTTGACAAGGCGGCGATCGAAGCTGCGGAGGGCCTCGCCGCTCTTGACCGTCTGCTCATCGATCTCGAACACGACCCCGAGCGCGCCGAGGCGGTCGAGGAGCGCCTGTTTGCGCTGCGTGCGCTCGCACGCAAGCATCGCCGCCGGGTCGATGAATTGCCCGACCTCGCGACAGAATTCCGGGCGCGGCTCGACGCCCTCGAACAGGGAGAGAACCGGATTGCTGCCTGCCGCGCCGCGCGTGATGCGGCAGAGAAGGCCCTGGTGGCGACCGTCACCGCGCTCCGCGACAAGCGGCAAGAGGCGGCGCGGCGGCTGGATGCGGCGGTGAGCGGAGAGCTGGCGCCGCTCCGGCTCGAAAGGACGCGCTTTCGCACCGTCCTCGAGCCGCTTCCCCGCACGCAATGGACGGCGGCCGGCGGCGAGCGCGTGCGCTTCGAGGTCAGCACCAATCCTAGTGCGCCCTTCGGGCCGCTGGCGCGAATCGCCTCGGGCGGCGAGCTCGCGCGCCTCATTCTCGCGCTCAAGGTCGCGCTTGCCGCCTGCGGCAGTGCGCAAACGCTGATCTTCGACGAGGTCGATCGCGGCATCGGCGGCGCAACCGCGGACGCGGTCGGGGTCCGCCTCGCCCGCCTCGCCGAGTCGGCACAGGTTCTGGTCGTCACCCATTCGCCGCAGGTGGCGTCGCGCAGCGACCACCATTTCCGGATCGAGAAGCACGAGCGCCACAGCGACGGCGCGCCGCGCATGACCACCGCGGTGACGCGGCTTGACGCCGCCGGCCGCCGCGAGGAGATTGCCCGCATGCTGTCCGGCGCCCGCATCACCGACGAAGCGCGTGCCGCCGCCAGCCGGCTCATCGAACGCACGGCCTGACCCTCGCCATGGCGCAGTCGGACACCCGCAACAAGCCGGTCGAGGCGCTGAGCGAGGCCGAAGCGGCCGCCGAGCTCGCCCGGCTCGCGCACGAGATCGCGCGCCACGATCGCCTTTATTATCAGGAGGACGCGCCGGAAATTTCGGATGCCGAATATGACGCCCTGCGCTTGCGCAACGCCGCCATCGAGGCACGGTTTCCGCAGCTCGTCCGACCCGACAGTCCGTCGCGCCGTGTCGGCGCCGCACCGGCGGAGAAATTCGCCAAGTTCCGCCACCCCGTGCCCATGCTCTCGCTCGACAATGCCTTCTCCGAGGAGGAGGTGGCGGAGTTTCTCGGCCGCATCCGGCGTTTCCTCGGGCTCCCGGAGGACGAGGACATCGAGATGGCTGCCGAACCGAAATTCGACGGCCTGTCGCTCGCCCTGCACTATGAGGAGGGCATCCTGCGCGCTGCCGCCACACGCGGCGATGGCTATGAGGGCGAGGACGTGACCCGCAATGTCTTCACCATCAAGGCCATTCCGCAGCGTCTTAAGGGGCCGGGCATCCCTTCCTATCTCGAGATTCGCGGCGAGGTCCTGATGCTGAAAAGGGACTTCCTCGCCCTCAACGAACGCCAGCAGGCCGAAGGCAAGCCGCCTTTCGCCAATCCGCGCAACGCCGCCGCCGGATCGCTGCGCCAGCTCGATCCGGCGGTGACGGCATCGCGCCCGCTGCACTTCTCGGCCTGGGGCTGGGGGCGTGTCAGCGCCTGGCCTTTCGATACCCAAAGCAGGGCGATGAGGGGGCTCCGGGACTGGGGCGTGCCGGTACAGTCGCTGCCCGAGATCTGCCCTGATCTCGACGCCATGATCACCTATTTCCGGCGCCTCGAGGCCGAACGCGCGACGCTCGAATTCGACATCGACGGCGTCGTCTTCAAGACCAACCGCCTCGACTGGCAGCGCCGGCTGGGCGAGGTGACGCGCGTGCCGCGCTGGGCCATCGCCCGCAAGTTTCCCGCCGAGCAGGCGGAAACCATCCTGCGCGCGATCGAGATCCAGGTCGGCCGCACCGGGGCGCTGACACCGGTCGCCAAGCTCGAGCCGGTGACCGTCGGCGGTGTCGTGGTGCAGAGCGCAAGCCTGCACAATCGCGACGAAATCGCGCGCCTCGACGCCCGTATCGGCGATCATGTCATCGTCGAGCGCGCCGGCGACGTGATCCCGCACATCGTGCGGGTACTCAAGGACAAAAGGCCGCCCGACGCGAAGCCATTCGT
>JBHHTO010000020.1:0-19383 GCA_046753425.1 Rhodothalassiaceae bacterium
ACGCAGCGACTGCTTGGAATGCGGAGCGCCCCCCAGTTTCTCGCGCAGATCCGGCACCTTACATCACCTCCCCACCCGCAACCGCGATCGCCTGGCCGGTGATCGCCCGTGCTGCCGGCGAGACCAGCCAGGCGACAGCTTGCGCCACTTCCTCGGGCTTGATCAAGCGGCCTTGCGGATTGGCCGCCTCAAGCGCGGCCCGCGCCTCGTCGGGGCCACGTCCGGTCTTCTCGGCGATGCGCGTGACCGCCGCCGCGACGATGGCGGTCTCGGTATAGCCGGGGCAGACAGCATTCACCGTGATCTCCGTGCGGGCGAGTTCGAGCGCCAGTGACCGGGTGAGGCCGAGCAACGCATGTTTGGTGGCCGCATAGGCGCTGGCATAGGCATAGCCCTTGAGCGCCGCGGTGGAGGCGACGTTCACGATGCGGCCACAGCCGCGCGCGGTCATCCCCGGGAGCACGGCACGAATGCAGTGGACAGCGCCCATGAGATTGACCGAGATCATGCGCCGCCAGGCATCGTCATCGATCCTGAGGAAGGGCGCCGTCTCGACGATGCCGGCATTGTTGACGAGAATGTCGATGCTGCCGAGACCGGACAGGACCCGCATTACGGAGTCTTCGTCCGCCACGTCACAGCTTGCGATGCGGGCATCCGGAATCGTTTCCAGCGCCGCCCGGAGCCTGTCTTCCGAACGACCGAGCAGAACGACGGTGGCGCCGTCGGCAGCAAGTCGCCGCGCGATGGCGAGCCCGATGCCGGAGCCGCCGCCGGTGATCACCGCCTGTCGCGCCGCCTGTCCCATCTTCACTCCTAGGCGAGAAGCGCCATCTGTCCGGCGCGCTCGAGATTGCGCTCCAGCTGCTCGAACCCGGCAAGATACTGCGGCGGCACATGGACTCCGTGATAATGCTGCTGCGCCGCCGCGCGCAGCGTCCAGTAGGGATCCATCAGATGCGCCCGTGCCATGCACACGAGATCGGCGCGCCCGGCGGCAAGGATCGAATTGACATGGTCGACCTCGTAGATATTGCCCACCGCAATGGTCGCGACATGGCCCTCATTGCGTACCCGGTCGGAAAAGGGCGTCTGGAACATGCGCCCATAGACCGGCTGCGCGCGGGTCGAAGTCTGGCCCGCCGAGACGTCGATGATGTCGGCCCCGGCGGCGACGAAGGCACGCGCGATCTCTACCGCATCGGCGTCGGTGATACCCTGCGACCCCACCCAGTCATGGGCGGAAATGCGTACCGACATCGGCTTTTCCGCCGGCCAGGCGGCACGTATGGCCTCCATCACCTCGACGGGAAAGCGCAGACGGTTCGCGAGTGAGCCGCCATAGGCGTCGCTACGCCTGTTGCTGAGTGGCGTGATGAAGGCCGACAGCAGATAGCCGTGCGCGGCATGAAGCTCGAGGATGTCGAAGCCGGCACGTGCCGCAAGTTCCGTCGCCCGCACATAATCGGCGATCACCCGGTCCATGTCGGCGCGGGTCATTTCCTGTGGCACCTGATTCGCAGGCGACCAGGGCACCGGCGAGGGCCCGATCAGCGGCCAGTTGCCTTTCTCGAGCGGCTCGTCCGCGCCCTCCCACGCCCGCCTGGTCGAGCCCTTCGGCCCGGCGTGGCCGAGCTGGATGCCGATCTTCGCCCGGGTCTCGCGGTGGACATAATCGACGATGCGCTTCCACGCCGCCATCTGGGTCTCGTTCCAGATGCCGGTGCAGCCGGGCGAAATGCGCGCCTCGGGCGAAATGTCGGTCATCTCGGTGAAGACGAGCCCGGCGCCGCCGGTGGCTCGTGCTGCGAGATGCACGAAATGAAATTCGCCCGGCACGCCGTCGGTGGCCGAGTACATGCACATGGGCGAGACGACGACCCGGTTCTCGAGCCGCATGTCGCGCAGGCTGAAAGGCGCGAACATAGGCGGCACCGGCTTTTTCGGCCGCGTGCCGGTGGCCTTGGCGTAGAACCACTTCTCCACCCTGGCCAGCCATTTCGGGTCCCTGCGCCTCAGATTATCGTGGCTCACGCGCTGCGAGCGGGTGAGCAGCGAGTAGGAGAACTGGATCGGCTCCATCGCGACATAGCGCTCGACCTCCTCGAACCACTGTGTCGAATTGCGCGCCGCCGACTGCAGCTTGAGCGCCTCGAGATGGCGCGCTTCCTGATACTGCCTGAGCGCCCGACGCACGGGCAGGTCGCTGGTCGAGAGCACCTCGGCGAGCTTGATCGCGTCCTCGAAGGCGAGCTTGGTGCCCGAGCCGATCGAGAAATGCGCCGTATGCGCCGCATCGCCGAGAAGGATGATGTTCCTGTAATACCATTTCCGGCACAGGACGCGACGGAAATTGAGCCAGATCGCGGCGCCGCGTAAATGGCGCGCATTGGACATCAGCCGGTGGCCTTCGAGCTCGTCGGCGAACACCTCCTCGAGCGTCGCCAGGATCTCCTCCTGGCTCATCTCGGCGAAGCCGAAATTGTTCCAGGTCCGCTCGCTGCATTCGGGAATGAAGGTGGAGGTGTCCCGGTCGAAGCGATAGGCATGGACCCAGATCCAGCCGTGACGCGTTTTCTTGAAGATGAAGGTGAAGGCGTCGAACACCTTGTGCGTGCCGAGCCAGACGAACTTGTTGGCCCGGGTCTCGATATCGACGTCGAAATGTCGCGCATGGCGCTCGCGGATGCGCGAATTGATGCCGTCCGAGGCGATCAGAAGATCGCAGTCGGAGAATACCGCAAGGTCGGGCTCGACCTCGTATTCGTAGACCAGTTGTACGCCCAGCGCGGCCGCCCGTTCGGCCAAAATGTTGAGCAGGCGCTGACGGCCGATGCCGCAGAAGCCGTGGCCGCCCGAGGTGATCACGCGGCCCCTGAAATGGACGTCGATATCGTCCCAATGGGCGAACTCGGCGAGAATCTGCTCCGCCGAGACCGGATCATTGGCGCGCAGATAGTCCATGGTGCGGTCGGAGAAGACGACGCCCCAGCCGAAGGTATCGCCGGGCCGGTTGCGCTCATAGACCGTGATCTCGTGCGACGGATCGCGCAGCTTCATCGAGATCGCGAAATAGAGCCCCGCCGGCCCACCGCCCAGACAGGCGATCTTCATGGCTCAGATCCTCACCATCAGCTGCCACTTCGCCCCATAGCGCGGCGCCGCGACCGCGGTCCAGTGCCGTCGCCGGCGCGGCATCGGGGCCGGAGCGTCACGATAGGCGGACCCGGATGATGTTTCAAGATTAAAATATCTGCGCCGGATGCGACCGGCCGTGCCGGCGCCGTGCCGTCCGTGCGCGCGGCGCAGCGCGCCTGGCGTGGCATGCTGCCTCAGAAGGCGCCGTGGCAATGCTTGTACTTCTTCCCCGAGCCGCAGGGGCAGGGGGCGTTGCGCGCCACCCGGCCCCAGCTTTGCGGATTGTTGGGATCGATCGCGGCGGCGGCCTGCCGGGCGCGCACCGTTCCGCCGGCATTCACCACCCGTCCGCCACCGGCGGCGGCATGCTCGAGGGCGCGGGCGCGGCCGAGCTCGTCCTCGCCGGTCGCCGGATCGACATGATGCGCGTGCATCTCGCGCGGCGGTTCCGGCTCGCGGATTGCCGGCTCGGGCTGTGCGAATTCGACATGCGAGAGGATCTGCGTCACCGTCTCGCGCACGCGCTCGAGCATCGATTCGAACATGGCGAAGGCGTCGGTCTTGTATTCGTTGAGCGGATTACGCTGCCCGTAAGCGCGCAGGTTCACCGCCTGGCGCAGATAATCGAGATTGGCGAGGTGATCCTTCCACTCCTGGTCGATGACCTGGAGAAGCAGGCTCTTTTCCACCTGACGCCAGACCTCGCGACCGTAGCGTGCTGCCTTCTCCGCCATATGGCGATCGGCGGCCTCGCTGATGCGCGCGATGAACGCCTCCTCGTCGACACCTTCCTCCTTGCGCCAGTCCTCGAGCGGCAGATCGAGCCCGAACACCCGCTTTGTCTCGACACCGAGCCCCTCGATATCCCATTGCTCGGGAAAGGCCTTGGGGGGGATATGCGCGGCAACGAGGCTGACGACTGTCTCGTGGCGCATGTCGCGGATGGTCTCGGCGACATCATCCGCTTCCATGATCTCGCGACGCTGCTCGAAGATCACCTTGCGCTGATCGTTCATCACGTCGTCATATTTGAGGATCTGCTTGCGGGCTTCGAAATTGCGCGCCTCGACCTTTTCCTGGGCCTTCTCGATCGCCTTGTTGAGCCAGGGGTGGGTGATCGCCTCGCCCTCCTCGATGCCGAGTTTGCGGAGCCAGGCATCCATGCGCTGCGGCCCGAAAATGCGCATCATGTCGTCTTCGAGCGAGAGGTAGAATTTCGAGCGTCCGGGATCGCCCTGGCGCCCCGAACGGCCGCGCAGCTGATTGTCGATGCGCCGCGATTCGTGGCGCTCGGTACCGATGACGTAGAGCCCGCCGGCCTCGATCACCTTCGCCTTCTCCTCCGCGACCTCGCGGGTAATTCGTTCGACGATGGCGGCCCGCTTGTCGGGGTCGGTGACGTCCTTCGTCTCGTCGGCGATGCGCATCTCGAGATTGCCGCCGAGCTGGATGTCGGTGCCGCGGCCGGCCATGTTGGTGGCGATCGTCACCGCGCCGAAGCGCCCCGCCTGGGCGACGATATGCGCCTCCTGCTCGTGATAGCGGGCATTGAGCACATTGTGCTTCACCTTCTCCTTCTTGAGGAGAGCCGAAAGGTGTTCCGATTTCTCGATCGACACCGTGCCGACGAGGACCGGCTGCCCGCGCTTGCGGCAGTCCTTGATCTCGGCGACGATGGCACGATTCTTCTCGTCCGCCGTGCGATAGAATTCGTCATGTTCGTCGATGCGGCGAACCGGCAGATTGGTCGGAATCTCGACCACGTCGAGGCCGTAGATCTCGGCGAATTCCGCCGCCTCGGTCGCCGCCGTGCCGGTCATGCCGGAGAGCTTGGGATACATCCGGAAATAGTTCTGGAAGGTGATCGAGGCGAGGGTCTGGTTTTCCGACTGGATCTCGACCCCCTCCTTGGCCTCGACCGCCTGGTGCAGCCCGCCCGACCAGCGCCGGCCCGGCATCATGCGCCCGGTGAACTCGTCGATGATGACGACCTTGCCGTCCTTGACGATATAGTGGGTATCGCGCTCGAACATGCGCTGCGCCCGCAGCGCCTGGTCGACATGGTGCACGATGGCCGTATTCTCATAGTCGTAGAGATTTTCGCCCTTGAGCATCCCGTGTTCGCGCAGGATGCGCTCGATCTTCTCCGCGCCCTCCTCGGTGAGCGTGATGGTACGATTCTTCTCGTCCTTCTCGTAGTCGCCCTCGCCGAGCTGGCGCACGAGACGGTCGACCTTGAGATAGAGATCGGACTTGTCCTCGGTCGGCCCGGAGATGATGAGCGGCGTGCGCGCCTCGTCGATGAGGATCGAGTCGACCTCGTCGACGATGGCGAAGTTGAACGGCCTCTGGACCATCTGGTCGAGGCGGTATTTCATATTGTCGCGCAGATAGTCGAAGCCGAACTCGTTGTTGGTGCCATAGGTGATGTCGGCATTGTAGGCGGCGCGGCGCTCGTCGTCGTCGAGCCCGTGCACGATGACCCCGACCGACATGCCGAGCCGCTCATAGACGCGGCCCATCCATTCCGCATCGCGGCGGGCGAGATAGTCGTTGACGGTGACGACATGGACGCCCTTGCCCTCGAGGGCGTTGAGATAGACGGCGAGCGTGGCGACCAGGGTCTTGCCTTCACCGGTCTTCATCTCGGCGATGTCGCCATTGTGCAGCACCATGCCGCCGACGAGCTGGACGTCGAAATGGCGCTGGCCGAGGCCGCGCTTGGCCGCCTCGCGAACGCAGGCGAAGGCCTCGTTCAGGATGTCGTCGAGCGTTTCCCCTGCCCTCAGGCGCTTGCGAAAGACGTCGCTGCGTCCGCGCAGCTCGTCGTCGCTCAGGGCCTCGATCTCGGGTTCGAGCGCATTGATGGCCTCGACCCGCTGCATGAGGCCACGCACGATGCGCTCGTTGCGTGTCCCGAAGACTTTCTTGGCGATCGCGCCCAAACCCAGCATCTCGTGATCCTTCAACGCACGGCAAGCCGGGCGCGCCAGCCGCGCCGTCTCTCACCTGCGCCCTTCGCCGGAAACCGTGGTTGAGGAGATAAGCGGGGCTCCCGGTCCTGTCAACCAAGCGACAGTGGCCCCTTGCGGCCGGGCCTTGCATTTCGCACAGTGCGCGCGGCCGTGCGCCAGCCGCGGCCGTCGATCCCCGTTTGCCGGAGACATCGCCCCTTATGGTCAGGACCCGTCCTTCGCCGCTGCGCCCCGCGCGCTTTCCCAACTGCCTGCCGGTTCCCGGTGTGTCCCTGGCGACCGCCGCCACGGGATCGCGCTATCGCGGCCGCGACGATCTCTTCTGCGCCCGCTTTGCCGAGGGCACAGAGGCGGCCGGCCTCTTTACCCGCTCGTCGGTGACGGCGGCGCCGGTCGACTGGTCCCGCAGGGTGCTGGCGAAAACCGGCGCCGAGGTCCGCGGCCTGGTGGTCAATGCCGGCAACGCCAATGCCTTTACCGGCCGCGCCGGCGAGGCCGCCTGCGCGCGCCTCGCCGGCGCCTACGCGGCCAAGCTCGGCGCCCGGCCCGAGGCTGTGCTTGTCGCGTCAACGGGTGTCATCGGCGAGCCGCTCGACCCGGCGCCGATCGTGGCAGCCTTCGACGGTCTCGCCTGGCGCTCGAATTCATGGCAGGCCGCGGCACAGGCGATCGGCACCACCGACACCTTTCCCAAGGGCGCGACGGCGATCGCCCGCATCGACGGTACCGAGGTGGTGCTCACCGGGATCGCCAAGGGCTCCGGCATGATCCATCCGCAAATGGCGACGATGCTCGCCTTCGTCTTTACCAATGCCCGTCTGCCGGCAGCGGTCCTCGATCCGCTTCTCCGCGCGGGCGCGGAGACGTCCTTCCATGCCATCACCGTCGACGGCGACAGCTCGACCAATGACGCCCTCATACTGTTCGCCACCGGCACCGGCGCGCGGCATGACGCGATCACGCATGCTGCCGACCCCCGGCTCGACGATTTCCGCCGCTGTCTCGATGCCCTCCTCGTCGATCTCGCGCAACAGATCGTGCACGACGGCGAAGGCGCCGAAAAATTCGTCACCATTGCCGTTACGGGCGCCGAGAGCGACGCCGCCGCGAAACGCATCGCCTTCGCCATCGCCACCTCGCCCCTGGTCAAGACCGCGATCGCCGGCGCCGATCCCAATTGGGGCCGCATCGTCATGGCCATCGGCAAGTCCGGTGAGCGGGTGGATCGCGAGGGCCTCAGGATCTGGCTCGGCGCGCAGCCTGTGGCCGCCGGGGGCGAGCGCCATCCCGCCTATTCGGAACAGGCGGCGGCCACCCACATGCAGGGCCGCGAGATCGAGATCCGGGCCGAGATCGGCGTCGGCGCGGGATCGGCAACCGTGTGGACCTGCGATCTGACGCACGGCTATATCGATATCAACGCCGACTACCGGAGCTGAGCGGCGGCAGGATCTGACCGCCGGGCGCGGCAATTCCTGCCGGGCCGCAGCGGCGGCTGCGCGCGAATCGCCCGCCTGCTGCGGATTCCCGGACTGGCACGCTTCTTGATTTTCCGGACATGAGCATCGGCTTGAAGGAGGTGCAGCTCATGCCCGACGACACGCAGAACTATCTCGAATTCCTCGGCCAGGTGGAGGCGGCGCTGGCGGAGGCGCTCGACGGCGGCATTGTCGACCGATCGGCGCCACAATATGCCGACTTCGTCGCCATGCGGCGGGAGGTCGCCGCCATCCGCGACGCCCTCGCGGCGCCCGACCGCAGCCGGCTCGACAAGGTCGCGCTCGGCGGCTGAACGAGCCTCAGGGCGTCGTGCCCGAGGCGGTCTCGTTCGCCGTCGTGACGCCGCTGTTGAGCGCCTGGAAGCGGTTGATGACATCGCTGCCAAAGAGCGCCGCGAGCGACAGGATGATCAGCGTGGCAGCGGCGAGGATGAGGCCATATTCGAGTATCGTCACACCCCGCTTCTCGCGCAGGAACCGCCGCAGGAATCCGGCCATTGGTACCTCTCGCCCTTTGCTGTCCCGCAAGGAGCCTGACCGAAAACCCTTTCCGAGCCATTAAAGCGACAATTGTAGCCAGGCACGGCCTGTGCTAGGGCAGTCGCCGCTTGCGTGGATTCTTCCGGCCATGACCCGCTCTCCCTGCCCACCGCGGCCCGTTCGTCCCGATGCCGGCCTTCCCGTGGTCACGGTCGCCGCGGCGGCGCTCGTCGATCGCGATGGCCGGGTCCTGATCACGCGGCGCCCGCCGGATCGGCATCTCGGCGGTCTGTGGGAATTCCCGGGCGGCAAGGTCGAGGCGGGTGAGATCCCCGAGGCGGCACTGCGACGCGAGCTCTATGAAGAGCTCGGCATCGATGTCTGCGTCTCGTGCATGCAACCCTTCGCCTTTTCCTCCCACTCCTATGACGACTTTCACCTGCTGCTGTGCGTCTTTCTGGTCCGCAACTGGGACGGCCTGCCGCGACCGCTCGAGGTCGCCGATCTCCTCTGGGTCCCCGCTGCACGCCTCGGCGACTATGACATGCCGCCGGCCGATGCGCCGGTCGTCAGCCTGCTGCAGGACTGTCTGACCGGCTGAAATCCGGCTCCTCGAGAGGAATGCTGGCGACCTCGATGACGCCGGACGCGGTTCGCAGCTCGCCGCACATCTCGCTCTCGCTGTCGGGCGCATGCACGGCAAGGGCGAGAGCCGCGCTGCGGCTGGCGAGAAGCCGCCCCGGCGCGGCCGCGGCGGCGAGCGCGGTGGCGCCTGCGAGCGCCAGCGCCGTGGCGGCATCGCGGTCGACGAGCGCATAGTCGAGGCCCATGCGGATGTCGTCGCGGCCCATGCGCAGTCCCCTCGCCGCCTGCAAGGCCAGCGCCGGCGAGTCGAAGGCATGGACAGTGCTGCCATCGACCAGGACCCGCCACCGTGCGGGAGTGCCGGAAGCCACGCGGCAGGGGGCCAGCGCGCCGGCAATGGCGAGCACCGCCGCGATGTCGCCGCTTGTCCGGACCCGGCCCCTCACCGGGCCCGTGACCCGGTCGGCGGTGATCCGGACCAGCGGTTGCCCGGCCTCGAGCCAGGGATCCATCCGCGCTCGCCGCCGCACCCGGTCCTCCACGCGGAGGGAGAAGGCCCGGCTTTCAAGCCGTCGCGCGTGAAGAAGCGCCAGCCCCATCGCCGACTCGTCCGCGAGGCGGATGGCGGCAGGGAGAAGGGTTTCGCCGCTGCCGAGACACTCGACCCGTGCGGCATCGGCAAGCAGGGCATCGAACCGTGGCACCCATTCGCGTCCGAAGGCGGCGACCGATGTCTCGACGAAGGCGGCCACCGGGCAGGGGAGAACCACGTGCAGGCGCGCGCCCTCTGCCTGCAGCCTTTCCGCGATCACGATGTCGCCGCCCGCGGCAAGCGCACCGAAAGCGAAGCCCGGCTGCTCCCTCTCGATCACCTCGTCGAGTCGTCCCAGCGTCTCCCGGTCGTCGGGCGCAAGCCCCATCATGCCGCTGAAATGCACGCTTGCCGGCGGGCGAAAGGCGGCGAGCCAGTCCGCCGACGCTCCCTGGGCCTCGCATATGGCGGCAAACTGCCTCAGCGTCGCGGCATGGTCTTCCCAGGCCTCCGGCGCCTGCGCCACCGCCTCGGCGAGCACCGCCTCCGCCGCTTCCGGGCGACCGATGAGAAGCAGCGCCTCGGCACGGGTCGCGGCCAGCCAGTAGGGGGTCTCGGCCTCGTCCTGGCCGCTGGCGATCAGCGCCAGCACCTCCTCGGCGAGTGCCCGCGCCCGTGCCGGGTCACCGGCAAGCAGGGCGAGGCTCGCGGCGTTGATCAGCGGGTAGGTCGCGGGGCGGAGTGCGGCCGCAGCGGCATAGGCGGCACCGGCCTCGACATAGAGCCGCACCCGCGCGGCGCCCTCATGGCGTCGCGCCCGGTCCTTGAGCAGACGTCCCTTGAGCGTCAGCGCCGCCGGATTGTCACGCGCATCGCCGAATCCCGATGCGAAGAAAGAAGCCCAGGCCTGGTCAAGGGCGCCCGACCGGGCCTGGGCAAGGATGTCAGCAAGGGAGGCTGCCATCAAAACGCCTAGTTGCCGCCGGGATAGCGGATATCGGGATCGATGATCACCGGCAGACGGGAGACGACCGTGCCGCCGGTGTCGCGCTCAAGAAACTCGACATGCAGATTGAATTCGTGGCTGTAGCTGTCCTTCGCGCCGGAATCCCGGCGCGCTTTCCTGCCATGCGCGATGAAATAGGCGGCCATCGCTCCGTCGATTTCTTGCCGATTGTTGCGGTCCGTCGTGGCACCATTGTCGTCGACACGGCGTGCCTCGCGGAAATAGGCGGTGCGCCCCTGTTCGATGGTGAGAACCGGTCCCCTGGCGGCAAACTGCCAGTTCCAGCCGCGATCAAGACGGAAGACGACATAGCTCAGTCCGGCATTGTGCACCGACAGGGGCGACTGCATCGGCTGCCGCGGTGCCGGTGCCGGATGCCGCGGCGCCGCAATGATGTCCGGAAGCCTGTTCGTGAAATCGCTATGGTCGCGGACGCGGATCGGTTTCGAGACCCCGGCATAGTAGAGCGCGACGCGCCCGCTCGCCGCCCGCAGCCCCACATCATAGACATGAACCTCGGTCGGCTCATAAGGATTGCCGACATCCTGTTCCGGCACGTTTTCGAAGGGAACGGTCAGAAAGCGTGCTGCAGCAGGCGGCTCCTGTGCAGGTTTATCGGCCATCATCTTTCTCCTGTCTGATCCCCTGTTGCAACTTCTCGAGCCGTGCCGCCCAGCGTTTCCAGCGTTCGTTTTCCGGGTCGTGCCGGATCAGGCCGGCGGCGATCGCAGTCGCCTCGCGCACACGTGGCGTGGCCTTCTCGATCTGTCCGCGTTCAACGAGCGCCTCGGCATGCGCCATCAGCGTCAGCATCCAGAATTCCTGGAGATCGGCATTCTCCGGGTCGCGGTCGAGGAGCGACTTCACCAGCCGCTCCTGCTCGCGCGAATGACGGAAGACCTGCTCCCAGTCGCCTTTTGCCTTGAAGACGCCGGCGAGCCAGCCATGCCGGTTGGCGAGATCCTCGATCGCCTTCGCGTCCCCGGGCAACAGGCGCGCGACCGCGGTCATCTCGGCGAGCGCGGCTTCGCAATGGGCCAGTGCGAGATCGGCATCGACCGGTGGATCGAGCGCGAGGCTGCACAGATTGCCCTCGGCATAGCCGAGCTCGCGCCGCCAGTCGGGATTGTCGCCATCGGCCTCGACGAGCGCCCGCGCAAGCTCGCGATAGGCGAGAAAGCGGGTCCACGCGGCGTCGTGCTCATGGCGCAGATAATGCACATAGCCGAGCCAGAACTGGCTCTGGGCATGGGCAAAGCGCGCCTGCGGGTCCAGCGGCCGGCGCGCCAGCACGGCGCCGGTCGCGCGTTCGGCCTCGCGGAATTTCGCCGCCGCCGCCGTGAGCGCGCCGCGACGCTCGTCGTCCTCGCCCATCGCATGAAGGATGCGCGCGCGCCGTTCAAGGCTGTCATCGGCGAGACGCGCGAGATCACCCTGGGCCTCGTAATAGCGCATCGCGCGTTCATTGACCGCCGTCATGACGTCAAGGCGTCCCACGCTTCTCAGTCTGTTGCGCAGATCGGTGAGCATGAATTCGATCAATCCTTCCGCCTCGGCGCGCTGGTGCTCGGCCTCGCTGCGCGCGGCCACCGCGAGCCACGCCACCACCGACATCGCTAGCATGGCCGCGGTGGCCCCGAGCGTGATCGCCGTCACGCGGCGCAGGCGTCTTTGTGCATCGCGCTGGATCAGCGCATCGAGCGGCAGACCCGCGAGCCCGGCCACGATCTTGAGAAAGCCGAGCCGCGGCCCGTCGCCGCGGCCCCTCAGATCGGCGGCCAGCGGCTCGCTTCCATCGGCGCGCAAGGCGGCGGGAATGGCCTCGTCCGGTTCGCCCGCAATCAGCGCCGCTAGGATCGGGCGGTCGGGGTGAAGGGCGCGAAAATAGGCGATCTCGCGCGCCACCCAGGGCGAATCGGCCGCCGCGGGCGAACAAAGGACGATGAGCGCGGCGGACTCGGCGAGGGCCGCCTTGACCGCTTGCGACAGATCGCCGGCCGCCGGCAGGTCCTCGCGGTCGCGGAAGATGGGGCCGAGCCGCGCCGGTCGCGGCACATCCGCGGCGGCGAGATGCCGCGGCAGGCGATAGCCCTCGAGCCGGCGGTGCAGGCGCCGTGCCGCAGCGGCGTCGGCATGGCTGTAACTCAGAAAGGCGCGAAAGCGCCCGCCGCCCGCCTGTTCGGTCGGCGACATTCTCATCCCCCCTTGACCGGCGTTTTCCTGAGCATGCCAGAGACGATTGCAGGCGCAAAGAAACTTCACCGAAATGTGACGGCGGTCACGGCCCGCGTCGGGCAGCATGGAACACGCTTGCCGCCAAGGGGAGATCTCTTTGCGGCGCAGCGTCGGCGTCGCTGCGGCTTCGTTGCGGCGCATGTTGCATCGCCGGCCGAGGCCGGTCATCCTGACCGGAACGGGCGGCAGGGAGGAGCGCGGGGCTTGAGGGCATGCACGAGGACGACCGCATCGCGGCGCTCGCCGCCGTCTTTGCCTGCCCGCAGGCGCTTGCCCGCCGGCTCGATGCGAAGATGGCGTTGCAGCGCTTCCCGCACCAGGGAATTGTCGCGCACCAGGGAGACGAGATCCGTCACTGCTGGCTCGTCATCGAAGGCGGCGCGGCGCGGCGCTGCCTCGGCGCCGACGGCCAGATCGGGCAACTCGTGATGCACGGCCCCGGCGAGATGTTCGGCGCCTTTCCCGAGCCGGTGCGGAATCGGGCCGATATCGTCGCCAGTGGCGCCCTGACCACCCTGCGGATCGCCTCGGCCGACCTGGCGGCGCTCGCCCGCGCCCACGCCGGGCTCGGCGCCGGACTGGCGGCGACGTTCGCGCGTCAGTTCGATTTCGTCCTCGATCGCATGGCGGCGCGGACGACGCTCTCTGCCGCCGGTCGTGTCTATGCCGAGCTCCTGCGTCTCGCCGGCGCCGAGGGACGCATCACGCCGCCGCCGGTGCTCACCGCGCTTGCGCTCAGCGTGCAGACGACCCGCGAGACCGCCTCGCGCGCCGTCGCCGTTCTCGAGCGCCGGGGAATCGTTCGCCGCGACGAAGAGTCCCTCATCGTCGTCTCGCGCCGTCTGCTCGAGGAGCTTGTCGTCTAGGACGACTTTTCGCCGCCGCCTCAGCCCCCCTCGCCGGACGGCCGCGGTGGCGCCAGCCGGGCAAGCTCGCGCTCGATCAGGGCGCGTTCGGCGGCCGAGGCGTGTTCGCGGGCACGCCGGAGGGCCTCCCGGGCACCCGCCTCGTCACCAAGGACGGTGCGGGCGCGCGCCAGCCGCAGCCAGCCGGCAACGTCGTCGGGGTAGGCCGCAAGCCGTGCCGCCAGGCGATCGACCATGGCGCGAATCATTTCCTCGCGCGCCGCGGGTGTCATGCCGGCGGCCGCGGCAAGAAGGTCCGACCCGGCAGCCGCGCGTGCCTTCTGCCGCGCGGTGTCCGCCTCGAGTCGGGCGAGTTGCTCTGCGACCCCCGCCCGCCAGGGGGCGTCGGGCGGCGCTTCCGCGAGCAGCTTGCGCCAGGTCGCGATCGCTTCCCCTGGCTTGTCGTCCTCGACCGCGGCCACCCCCGCATAGAAGCGGGCCGCCACATTCTGCGGATCCCGCCTGAGCGCTTCGGAGAAGGCGAGTCGTACCGCCGGCGTCGTGTGGCCGTCGGCGACCTCGAACAGCGCTTCGCCGAGCGCGGCATAGAGTGTCGCGTCATCCGGGTCGAGCGCGATGGCACGGCTCCAGGCGTGCGCCGCCAGGGCCGGACGGCCGATCGCCATCGCCGAGCGGCCGAGCAGCTTCCAGCCGTCGAGCCGTTCGGGCTCCTGCTCCAGCCGTGCCGCGAGCGCCTCCACGAGCTGCGCCATTCCAGCATCGTCGGTACCCGTCGCATCCGCCTCTGGCGCGGCGGGCCGCGGGCCGAGGCCGGGATGGCCCTCGAGGAGATAAAGCGCACCACCAGCGCCAAGGCACAGGAGATAGACGGCAATCACGAGGGTGAGCGGCAGCGGTCGACCCGCGGTCCTTTCCGTCTCGGAGCCGAGACGCAGGATGCGGCGCTCGATCTCGGTGCGCGCGGCCGCCGCCTCGCTCGCCCCGATGAGACCCGCGGCAAGCTCCTCCTCAAGTTCGGCAAGCTGGCGCCGATAGACCGCGAGGTCGCGCGCCTTCCGCTCCTCGCTGCGCGGACGCCGCAGGAGGGCGACGGACGGCAGCGCCAGGATGAGGAGGAGCACAAGCACAATGCCGGGCCAGGAGGTCATCAGCGTTCCCCTTCCTCCTCGAGCATTGCCGCAAGGCGCGCCCGCTCGCTCTCGTCGAGCGGCGGCGGCGCGGTGAGACGCCGACGCCCTGCGCGGGCCAGCGCATAGGCGATGAGGGCAAGAAACAGCGCCGGCGGGAACAGCCACAGGATGAGCGTTTCGGGCTTGAAAGGCGGTTCGAGCAGAACCCAGTCGCCATAGCGGGCGACGAGATAGGCCTTGACCGCCCCCGCATCATCGCCGGCGGCGACGCGCTGGCGCACGATCTGTCGCAGATCGCGGGCCAGATCGGCGTTTGAATCCTCGATCGACTGGTTCTGGCACACGAGACAGCGGATCTCGCGCATGATCGCCCGCGCCTCGGCTTCGGCGGCCGGATCGGCGAGCGGCGTCTCGTCGACCGCGACCCCGGCCGCGGCGGTGGCAAGGGGCACCAGCAGCAACAGCATGACAAGCGTGCGCCTCATGGCGTCTCCCCGGCAGCCCGGATGGCGGCCCGGATCTCGTCCTGGTTGGCCGGCAGGATGGGGCCGATATGCTTGTGACGGATACGCCCGTCACCGGAGACGACATAGGTCTCGGGCACGCCATAGACGCCGAGATCGATGCCGACGCGGCCGTCGCGGTCGACACCGATGCGCTCATAGGGATTGCCCAGCTCGGCGAGCATGGCACGCGTGTCCTCGGGCGCGTCCTTGTAAGCGATACCGTAGACCGGCACGCCCTCGGCCGCGAGCGCGCTCAAGAAGGGGTGCTCGATGCGGCAGGGCGCGCACCAGGAGGCAAAGACATTGACCAGCACGACCCTGCCCGCGGCGAGGTCGCGCGAGGCAAGGCCAGGGATGCCCGCCGCGAGCGGCGGCAGGTCAAATTCGGGTACCGGCTTGTCGATCAGCGGCGAGGGTATGAGCCGCGGGTCCTCGCCCGAGGCGAGATACCAGCCGAATGCCGCGAGGATGGCCGCAAGGGCGATGAGCGGCAGGAGGTGGATCGGTCGCATCAGATGCTCCGCTTGAACTATTCCGCCGCCACCGGCGACGCCAGAGGACGCCGCGATCGTGCCGGCGCGCCGACGCGAAGGCGGCGGTCGCTGAGCGACAGGGCGCCGCCCGCGACCATGATCAGCGCGCCGAGCCAGATCCAGGAGACGAGCGGCTTCATGTAGAGCCGTACCGACCAGCGATCGGCACCCGCGGCATCGCCGATGACGGCGTAGAGATCGCCGAACGGCAAGGGATGGATGGCCGCTTCGGTGGTGGTCATCGGCGGCGCCGTGAAGGTCCGTTCCTCGGGCTCGAGCACGGTGACGGCGCGGCCTTCTCTCGAGACCGAGAAGCGGCCGCGGACGGCGGTGTAATTGGGCCCCACGACCGGGCGCACGTCCTCGAAGGTGAAGGCATAGGCCCCGACCTGCTCGGTCTCGCCGGGCGCCATCACCGCCAGGCGCTCGACGGTCCAGGCCTCCGATGCGGTGATGCCGAAGATGCTGACCGCAAGCCCGAGATGCGCCAGCGCCATGCCATAGTGCCGCCGCGGCAGGCCGGCGGCACGCTTCAGGCTGTGGCCGAGCGGGATGCGAAAGAGGCGGACCCGCACGGCCCATTCGCTGATCACGGCGGCGACAAGCCAGACCGCGAGCGCAAAGCCGAGAAAGGCCATCACCGGTGCCGCACCATAGATCGCCCAGGCGAGCGGCAGCGCCGCCAGCGGCAGCAGCAACGCGAAACGCAGGCTTCGTGCCGCGCGCCCGGGATCGCCGCGCTTCCAGGAGAGAAGCGGCGCGAAACCGAGGGCGAGCACGAGAAGCATCATCAGGGGGACAAAGGTGCGGGCGTAATAGGGCGCACCGACGGAGATCTTTTCCCCGCTCAGAATGTCGAGAAAGAGCGGGTAGAGCGTACCGATGAAGACGATTGCGGTGGCCACCGAAAGCAGGATGTTGTTGAGGACGAGCGCGCTCTCGCGACTGATTGCGGCAAAGAGACCGCCGCCCTCGAGCGTGTTCGCCCGCCAGGCATAGAGAAAAAGCGAGCCGCCGATGGCGAGCGCGAGCAGGCCGAGGATGAAGACCCCGCGCGCGGGATCGACGGCGAAGGCGTGCACCGAGGTGAGCACTCCCGAGCGCACGAGGAAGGTGCCGAGCAGCGACAGCGAGAAGGTGAGGATTGCGAGCAGGATGGTCCAGCGCTTGAGCGCATCGCGCTTTTCCACGACGATCGCGGAATGGAGAAGCGCGGTGCCGGCAAGCCAGGGCATGAAGCTCGCATTCTCCACCGGATCCCAGAACCACCAGCCGCCCCAGCCGAGCTCGTAATAGGCCCACCAGCTTCCGAGCGCGATGCCGGCGGTGAGCGCCATCCAGGCGACGAGCACCCAGGGCCGCATCCAGCGCGCCCAGGCGGGACCGACGCGGCCCTCGACGAGTGCCGCGACGGCGAAGGAGAAGGCGACCGAGAAACCGACATAGCCGAGATAGAGAAGCGGCGGATGAAAGGCGAGGCCGGGGTCCTGCAGCAAGGGATTGAGGCCGCGGCCCTCGAGCGGCGCCGGATCGAGGCGCGCGAACGGATTCGAGGTAAGGAGCAGGAAAAGCAGGAATCCGCTCGTGATCATTGCCTGCACGGCAAGCACGCGGGCCTTGAACAGCGCCGGCAGGCTGCGCCCGAGAAGGGCGACGAGCGTGCCAAAAAAGCCGAGCATCAGGACCCACAGGACGAGCGAACCCTCGTGATTCCCCCACACGCCCGCGATCTTGTAGAGAAGCGGCTTTTCGGTGTGCGAGTTCTGGGCCACCACGAGCAGGCTGAAATCGGAGCTGACGAATGCCTGGACGAGGCTCGCGAATGCCATCGCAACGAACAGGAACTGGCCGACCGCGAGCGGCGGGGCGAGCGCCACCAGGCGATCATCGCCACGCGCCGCGCCCCACAACGGCAGCACCGCCCCGGCGAGCGCGAGGCCGAGTGCGAGGGCGAGCGCGAGATGACCGAGCTCCGGGCTCATGGCCGGCTTTCTGCTCCTTCCGGGTGACCACGCGCGCGAAGCTTCTCATAGACCTCGCGCGGCATATAGGTCTCGTCATGTTTGGCAAGCACCGTGTCGGCGACAAAAACGCCGTCCGCCCCGAGCCGACCCTCAGCGATCATACCCTGCCCCTCGCGAAAGAGGTCGGGGAGAATGCCGGTAAAGATGACCGGCACCCGCGTCTCGCCATCGGTGATCGCGAAGCGGACGCTCTTGCCATTATCCAGTCGCTCGACGCTGCCCTCGGCCACCAGTCCGCCAAGACGGAAGCGCTCGCCCGCCGGCGGGCGGTCGGCGAGGACATCGCTCGGCAGCCGGAAATAGAGAAGCGCGTCCCCCCTGGCTTTGAAGATGAGAAAGGCGGCCGCACCGAGGCCTGCGAGCGCGAGCAGGACGAGGATGAGGCGGCGGCGCTTGCGGCGCCAGGCGCGGTTCCCGGCCAGGCGGCCCATCACCTTTCACCTTCCTTGTGGCGACGACGTTCGAGCTCGGCCAGCGCTCGGGTACGCATGTGCAGCTGACGCCAGCTCACAGCGGCGAGCCCGACGAGCACGACCATCACGAGCCCGTAGGCGGGCCAGACGAAGGCGCCATAGCCGCCCATGTCGGGAATCGCGCTCATGACAGACCCCGGCGACGGCCAAGTGCGGCCAGTCTTGCATCCAGAAGCTCCGCCTTGATGCGCCAGATCCAGACGGTCACGAAATAGACGGTAAAGGCGGCAAGCATGACAAGGAGCGGCCGCAGCATCGAGGGGTCGAGCGTCGGCCCGCCAGCGCGCAGCAGGCTCGCCGGCTGGTGCAGGGTGTTCCACCAGTCGACGGAAAACTTGATGATCGGCAAGTTGACCACCCCGACGAGCGCCAGGATCGAGGCTGCCCGGGCGGCCTTGTCGCGGTCCTCGAGCGCCCCCCAGAGCGCCATATAGCCGAGATAGAGGAAGAAGAGGACGAGCACCGAGGTGAGCCGCGCATCCCACACCCACCAGGTGCCCCAGGTCGGCTTGCCCCACAGCGAACCGGTGGCCAGCGCCAGCCCGGTGAAGGCCAGACCGAGTGGCGCCGCCGCCTTGCCGGCGACCGCGGCGAGCGGATGCCGCCACACCAGGGTCGCGAAGCCGGCGACCGCGAGCAGCATATAGGTGGCGCTCGCCATATAGGCGCTCGGTACATGGATGTACATGATGCGCACCGAATCGCCTTGTTGATAGTCGGCCGGTGAGGCGACGAGCGCGAGATAGAGCCCGAGGGCGAACAGGACCAGCGTGGCGCCCAGTGCGAAGGGCAGGACCCGGTCGGCGAGGCGCACGAAACGTGCGGGATTGGCGAGCCAGTGCATGACCGCTGATCTAGTCGTTTGGGGGGGGCCGCGCAAGGGCGGATCGGTTCGCCCGCGACAATCCGCGGCACTATTCGAGAGCGAGGCGCAGGGCGGCCGCCGCGGCCAGCGGAGCGAGGACGAGGGCGAGCAGGCTGAGCCCGGCAAGCAACGACAGATTGGCGGACACGGAACCGAAGCCGTCAACCGCCATCACCGCTGCGACACCGAAGATGAGCGGCGGCACATAAAGCGGCAGGACGAGAAGCGCCAGCAGCGCACCGCCGCGCCGCACCGCGACCGTGAGTGCGCCAGCGATCGCGCCGACGAGGCTGAGCCCGGGCGTTCCCAGCGCCAGCGCCGCGACGAGCACGCGGAGCGGCGCCGGTTCCATCTGCAGCATGATGCCGAAAAGCGGCGCGAGCAGGACCAGCGGCAGCAGCGTCGACAGCCAGTGCGCCAGCGCCTTGGCGAGCGCGACAAGGGCGAGCGGCAGGCCACCGAGCGCGAGGATGTCGAGCGTGCCGTCCTCATAATCCGCCTGAAAGACGCGATCGAGCGACAGCAGCGCCGCGAGG
>JBHHTO010000021.1:0-19032 GCA_046753425.1 Rhodothalassiaceae bacterium
GATCGAGCGGTCCTTGAAGGTGACCTCCAGCGTCTCGCGATTGTAGCGCCGGCCCTTGCAGGCGTCGCAGGTGACATAGACATCGGGCAGGAAGTGCATCTCGATCTTGATCACCCCGTCGCCCTTGCAGGCCTCGCAACGCCCGCCCTTGACATTGAAGGAGAAGCGCCCCGGCTTGTAGCCGCGCGCGCGCGCCTCGGGGAGGTTCGCGAACCAGTCGCGGATCGGCGTGAAGGCCCCGGTATAGGTGGCCGGATTTGAGCGCGGGGTACGCCCGATCGGGCTCTGGTCGATGTCGACGATCTTGTCGAGATGCTCAAGGCCCTCGATCGCCTCGTGCGCACCGGGAAGATGGCGGGCGTTGTTGAGGTGCCGCGCCACCGCCTTGTAGAGCGTCTCGATGGTGAGCGTCGACTTGCCCGAGCCCGAAACCCCGGTGACGCAGGTGAAGGTGCCGAGCGGAAAGGCGACATCGAGGCGCTTGAGATTGTTGGCCGCAGCACCCCGCACGACAAGCTGCCGGCCGCTGCCCGGGCGCCGTTGCCGCGGCAGCGGGATGCGCTTGCGGCCTGCCAGATAGGCGCCGGTCACCGAGTCCTTCGCCGCCATGATCTCCGCCGGCGTGCCCTGGGCGACGATACGCCCGCCATGCTCGCCGGCACCGGGCCCCATGTCGACGACATGATCGGCGGCGCGGATGGCGTCCTCGTCATGCTCGACGACGATCACCGTGTTGCCGATGTCGCGGAGATGAAAAAGGGTCTCAAGAAGGCGGTTGTTGTCGCGCTGATGGAGCCCGATCGAGGGCTCGTCGAGGACATAGAGGACGCCGGTGAGGCCCGAGCCGATCTGCGAGGCCAGCCGGATGCGCTGGCTCTCGCCCCCCGAGAGCGTGCCCGAGGCGCGCGAGAGCGTGAGATAGTCGAGCCCGACATTGTTGAGAAAGCCGAGCCGCTCGGTGATCTCGCGCAGCACCTTTTCGGCGATGGTGCGCTGTTTCTCGCCGAGCTGCGCCGGCAGCTCCCGGAACCAGCTGTGCGCCGCGGCCACCGAGAGATCGGTGATCTCGCCGATATGATGCCCGGCGATCTTCACCGCCAGTGCCTGGGGCTTCAATCGATAACCGGCGCAGGTCTCGCAGCGGCTGCTCGTCTGATAGCGGCCGAGCTCTTCCCGGATCCAGGCGCTTTCGGTCTCGCGCCAGCGGCGGGCGAGATTGTTGAGCACGCCCTCAAAGGGCCGGCAGACCTCGAAGGTCTGCTTGCCGTGCTCGAAGATGAGCGCCACCGGCTCGTCGCCCGAGCCGTAGAGAATGGCATTTTGCACGCGCTCGTCGAGCGCCTTCCAGGGCGTCCGCATTGAGATGCCATAATGCCGCGCCAGACCCTCGAGCGTCTGCCGGTAATAGGCAGCCATCGCCTTCGACCAGGGCTCGATCGCCCCGTCCGCAAGGCTCTTCTCCGGATCCGGGACGATCAGCTCGGGGTCGAAGCTGAGCTTCGCGCCGAGCCCGTCACAGGCCGGACAGGCCCCGTGCGGACTGTTGAAGGAAAAGAGCCGGGGCTCGATCTCGGCGATTGTGAAGCCCGAGACCGGACAGGCGAAATTGGCGGAGAAGAGAATGCGCCGGGGCTCTGTCTCGCCCTCGGCAAGGTCGGCGAATTCGGCAACCGCAATGCCGTCGCTCAGGCCGAGTGCGGTCTCGAGGCTGTCGGCGAGCCGGGTCTCGAGCCCCGCGCGCACGACGACGCGGTCGACGACGACATCGATATCGTGCTTGAACTTCTTGTCGAGCACCGGCGCCTCGTCGATCGCATAGAAGGCCCCGTCGACCTTGACGCGCTCGAAGCCGCGGCGCTGCAGATCCCTGATCTCCTTCCGGTATTCACCCTTGCGTCCGCGCACGATGGGCGCCAGCAGATAGAGCCGCGTGCCTTCGGGCAGCGCCATCAGCCGATCGACCATCTCGCTCACCGTCTGCGCGGTGATCGGCTCCCCCGTGACCGGACTGTAGGGAATGCCGATGCGCGCCCAGAGCAGGCGCATATAGTCGTAGATCTCGGTCACCGTGCCGACCGTCGAGCGCGGATTCTTCGAGGTCGTCTTCTGCTCGATCGAGATCGCCGGCGACAGCCCCTCGATATGATCGACGTCAGGCTTCTGCATGAGCTCGAGGAATTGCCGCGCATAGGCCGAGAGGCTCTCGACATAGCGGCGCTGTCCCTCGGCATAGATGGTATCAAAGGCGAGCGAGGACTTGCCCGACCCCGAAAGCCCGGTGATGACGATCAGGCGATCGCGCGGCAGATCGACGTCGATGCCCTTGAGATTGTGTTCACGAGCACCGCGGACGGAAATGGTGGTGAGCATGATTCATATTACATCATTGGGGGGGCCGGATAATTTGTCTGCTGCGAGGTGGCGCCGGGCGCCCCGCGAGTCAAGAGCCATCGACCGGAACGATCCTATAAGAGAACAAAAGGCGAAACAAGAGAGGGCTGTTTGCGGCCCCGACCGATCCGGCTAGCATCGCGCCATGTCGCGACCTGCGCATGATCTCGTCATTATCGGCGGCGGCCACAACGGGCTCGTCTGCGCCGCCTATTGTGCCGCCGCCGGCCTTGACGTGGCGATCGTCGAAAAGCGCCCGGTCCTCGGCGGCGCCGCGGTGACGGAGGAATTCCATCCGGGTTTCCGCAATTCCGCCGCTGCCTATACGGTGAGCCTGCTCCACCCGCGCATCATGCGCGACCTCAGGCTGGCGGAGAACGGCCTGCGCATCGTCGAGCGGCGGCTGGCCAATTTCTGGCCCCACGCGGAGGGCACGGGGCTCGCGCTGCCGGCGGATATCGCGGGCGCGCAGGCGGAGGTTGCACGATTCTCGAAAGCCGATGCGGTCGCCCTCCCCGGCTATCTGGATACGCTTGCGCGGACCGCCGATCTCCTGCGCGACCTCGTGCTCGAGACACCGCCCAATGCCGGCGGCGGATGGCGCGAAATGCTGAAGGCGGCGCGCCTTCTGGGGCGCCTGCGCAGGCTTTCGCTGGAGGAGGAACGGACGTTCCTCGATTTCTTCACCAAATCCGCCGCCGATCTGCTCGCACAGTGGTTCGAGAACGCGCACGTCAAGGGGGCGCTCGGATTTGACAGCATCGTTGGCGCCTATCACAGCCCCTGTGAAGCGGCCTCGGCCTATGTGCTGCTGCATCACGCCTTCGGTGAGGTCAATGGCAAGCGCGGGCTCTGGGGGCACGCCATCGGCGGCATGGGTGCCATCACCCGGGCGATGGCCAGGGAGGCGGCGCGTCGCGGGGTCTCCGTCCACCGCGATGCGCCGGTCCGGGAGGTTCTCATCGAGGGCCGACGCGCCACCGGCGTCGTGCTTGCCGATGGACGAACCTTGACGGCGCGCGCCGTCGCCGCCAATGCCAGTCTCAAGCTGCTTTATACCGAGCTCGTCGATGCAGCGGTCCTGCCGGGCGATTTCCTGCGCCGCATGCGCGCCTTTCGCTGTGCCTCGGGCACCTTCCGCATGAATGTCGCACTTGCCGAACTGCCGCAATTCGCCTGCCGGCCGGCGAGCGGGGTGGCGGACCACCATACGGCCGGCATCATCATCGGACCGACGCTCGACTATCTCGATCGCGCCTTTCGCGATGCCCGCGCCGATGGCTGGTCACGCGAGCCGGTGATCGAGATGCTGATCCCGAGCACGCTCGATGCGACGCTTGCGCCCGCGGGGCGGCATGTGGCGAGCCTCTTCTGCCAGCATTTCGCGCCGGCGCTGCCCGGCGGACGAAGCTGGGACGAGGCCCGCGAGGCCGCCGCCGATCATGTCATCGCCACCGTCGACCGTTACGCGCCGGGATTTGCGCGAAGCGTCATCGCGCGCCGCATCCTGAGCCCGCTGGACCTCGAGCGCGAATTCGGGCTCGTCGGCGGCGACATCTTTCACGGCGCGCTGGGCCTCGACCAGCTCTTCTCGGCCCGCCCGATGCTCGGATACGCCGACTATCGCGGCCCCGTCGCGGGGCTCTATCATTGCGGCGCCGGCGCGCATCCCGGCGGCGGCGTCACCGGGCTCGCCGGTCACAATGCGGCGCGCGAGATCATCCGCGACCTTCGTCGCCGCCGGTGACGGCGCCCAGCGGTACCGGCGTGAACTCCGGATCGCCCCAGGCGAGGAAGAAGCCGTTGCGGAAACCCGGCTTGAAGTAGGTGAAGGGCTCGCCAGCGGCATCCACCATCCGTCCGCCGGCGGCGAGAAGGACGGCGTGACCGGCCCCCGTGTCCCATTCCATGGTCGGTCCGAGGCGCGGATAGAGGTCGGCCTCACCGGCGGCGACAAGGCAGAATTTGAGCGAACTGCCGATCGAGACCAGCTCCGCGTCGGGGTAATGGGCGAGATAGGCGTCGGTTTCAGCGTTGCGGTGCGAGCGGCTGGCGACGATGCGAAGCGGTGACGCGGCCGGCCGCGTCGTCTGCATCGGCTGGCGGTCCCCCAGATTCCCCTCGCGGTCGAGACGCGCCTGCCAGGCACCTTCGCCGACGCGGCCCCCGAACAGCCGTCCGTTCTTCGGGCAATAGACGATACCGAGGCTCGGCTCACGTTTCTCGACGAGCGCGATATTGACCGTGAAATCGTCGCCGCCGCGCAGAAACTCCTTGGTCCCGTCGAGCGGGTCAACGAGCCAGAACGGCCCGTCCTCGACTTCCGGCAGTCCCGAATTCGCCACCTGCTCCTCGGCGATCACAGGGATCCCCGGCGTCAGCACGCCGAGCGCCTTGAGAATGACCCACTCGGCGCGCTCGTCGGCTTCCGTCACCGGTGAGCGGTCGTCCTTTTCCCGCACGGCGATTCGGTGTTCGGCGACATCCATGATTTCGCGTCCGGCGTCGAACACCGCGGTAATGAGGGGTGGAAAGAGGAGAGAGCTGTCCATGCCGGCGGGTCCCTTTTTCGCAGATCTGTCTTCTCGGCGGTGCCGGAGTGTTGAAGCTTTTCGTCCGATGATGCAACAAGAAGAAACGGAACGGCAGGTGACGCGGCGCCCGAACACCGCGTCAGGGAGGAAAAATCCATGTCCGCGACCCGGCTCGCCGCCATGCTGTGCTCGCGCCTGTGCCATGATCTGGTCAGCCCCGTCGGGGCGCTCGTCAACGGCGTCGAGATCCTCGGCGAGGAAGATGATCCGGACATGCGCGAGCAGGTGCTCGACTTCCTCGGACAAAGCGCCGAGCAGACCTCGGCCCGCCTGCAGTTCTTCCGCCTCGCCTTCGGCGGCGGCGCCGGCTTCGGCAGCGAGGTCGACCCGGAGGAAGGCCGCAAGGCCCTCGCCGCCCTGCTCGGCGAGGGCAAGGTGCGCCTCGACTGGGCGACGAAGACGGGGCAAATCGACAAGACACTGCTCAAGCTCGTCCTCAATCTGGCCCTGATCGCCGCGGAGTCGCTGATCCGCGGCGGCACGCTCGCGGTGCGGATTGACAGCGCGGACAGCGACAGCCCGCTCGCAATCGAGGCGAGCGGCGAGCGCCTCATCCTGTCCGACGAGATGCGCATGGCGCTTGCCGGCAGGATGCCAGCGGAGCGGATCGAGCCGCGCACCGCACCGGCATCCCTCGCGGCCCTGCTGGCCGCCGATCTGGGCATGGACATCGCGCTCACGGACAGCGCGGACGCGACGGTATGCATCGGCCTGCGGCGGCGGCCGGCCGCCTCCTGACGCCGCCCGGAGGGGACGGAACTCGGCTGCCACGGCCGGTCGGAAGGCACCGCGTCGCTTTACAGCTTCTTAATGGTTTTCGGTGATTTTCGGCAATGCAAGCCGCACCGTGCCAGACCGGGCGCGGTACGGGGACAAAAACGCATTTCCGGCCATTGCCGCAAGGGTAGTCCAATGGATGATCTTCTCAATGAGTTCCTCACCGAAACGGCAGAGAGCATCGATGTCGTCGACGTGGAGCTCGTAAAACTGGAACAGGACCCCAATAACAAGAGCGTTCTCGACAATATCTTTCGCCTCGTCCACACGATCAAGGGCACCTGCGGCTTTCTGGGTCTGCCGCGACTGGAGGCAGTGGCGCACGCATCGGAAAATGTTCTCGGCAAGTTTCGCGACGGCAACCTTGAGGTCACGCCGGATGCGGTGACGGTGGTCCTCGAAAGCCTCGATCGCATCAAGGCCATCCTGGCCGGCCTCGAGGAAACCGAATCCGAGCCCGAGGGAGACGACAGCGAGCTGATCGACGCGCTCAATGCGATCGCCAGCGGCGAGGCCGCCGCCAAGGCCCCGCCGGCTGCGGCGTCCACCACCGATGGCGTGACAGAGGAGACGGCCGAACAGTCAGCCGATGGTCCTTCCGATCCGGGCCTCGGGCGTCCCCTGAAGCCGGGCGAGGTCAGCCTCGAGGAGCTCGAGGAAGCCTTCAGGAACACGCCCGGTCCCGAACAGGACGCGGCGTCGGTGCCGGCCGCAGACAAGGGCGAGACGGTCAAGGGCAATCTGTTCGAGCGGGTCGGCGGTGACGATGCCGTCGCCGTCGCGGCGCATCTTCTGGGCAACCGTCTGTGCCGGCAGCCCTCGCTCGCTCCCTTTTTCTCCGGAATGAGCGACGAGGTGCGCAAGGCCAAGGTGATGGGACTGCTGACCGCCCTTTTGAAGGAGGACGAGACGGCGGCCTCCAACGTCATGGCCTCGATGATCGACAAGGGCGGCTTCGACGATGCGCATTTCGACAAGTTCATCGGCGAGGCCGTCGCGGTACTGGACGAGATCCAGCTCGAGCGTGACCTGCGCGACGACGCCGCCATGACCTTCGAGCTCGTCCGCGATGCCGCGCTGGCTGCATCGGCGAAGCATGACGCGGGCAAGAAGCCGTCCGCCAGATCGGATGCGAATGGCCAGGCCGCGGCCCAGAACGATGGCGCGGTGAGCAAGCGCTCCTCGCAGTCGATCCGGGTCTCTGTCGACCTGCTTGAAGACCTCATGAACATGGTCAGCGAGCTGGTTCTCACGCGCAACCAGCTTCTGCAGATGGTGCGCGAGAAGGAGGACAGCGAGTTCACCGTTCCCATCCAGCGCCTGTCGCAGACGACGACCGAGCTGCAGGAAGGGGTCATGAAGACGCGCATGCAGCCGATCGGCAATGCATGGGCGAAGCTGCCGCGTATCGTGCGCGACCTCTCTCACGAGCTCGACAAGAAGATCGAGATCGACATGAAGGGCGCCGATACCGAACTCGATCGCCAGATCCTCGAGTTGATCAAGGATCCGCTCACCCATATGGTGCGCAATTCGGCCGATCACGGCATCGAGACCCCGGCCGAACGGGTGGCGATGGGCAAGCCGGAGACCGGAACGATTCGCCTCAACGCCTTCCATGAGGGCGGACATATCATCATCGAGATTCGCGACGACGGGCGCGGCATATCGGCGGACAAATTGCGCAAGAAGGCTCTTGAGAAGGGCTTCGCGACGGAGGCCGAGCTCGCCGAGATGTCGGAAGCGCAGATCCAGAAGTTCATCTTCCACCCCGGTTTCTCGACCGCGGCCCAGGTGACCAGCGTGTCCGGCCGTGGTGTCGGCATGGACGTCGTGCGGACCAATATCGAGAAGATCGGCGGCGCCATTGACATGACGTCGGTGGAGGGCAAGGGCACCTCTTTCCAGATCAAGATCCCGCTCACGCTTGCCATCGTCTCCTCGCTGATCGTCGAGGCGGGTGGCGAGCGGTTCGCGATCCCGCAGATCAGCGTGCTCGAGCTTGTCCGCGCATCCGAGAACTCGGAGTACCGCATCGAGCGCATCAAGGACACGCCCGTCCTGCGGCTGCGCAACCGGCTCCTGCCGCTCGTCTATCTCAATGACGTGCTCGGCCTTGCCGGCAAGGAGGAGCAGGCGGAAGGCGAGGCGAGTGACGATTTCATCGTCGTCGCCCAGGTGGGAACCTTCACCTTCGGGATCGTCGTCTACGCGGTCTTCGACACCGAGGAAATCGTCGTCAAGCCGGTGGCCCCGATCCTCAAGGACCTGTCCATCTATTCTGGAAACACGATCCTCGGCGACGGCAGCGTGATCATGATTCTCGACCCCAACGGGGTCGCCGAGATGGCCAATGCCAATGTCTCGGAGGACGATGCCGCGGAGGTCGAGACCATGGGCGCGGCCCGTCGTCGCGAGGAGGAGAAGGAGTCGCTCCTGCTCTTCCGCGCCGGCAGCCATGGCCGCATGGCGGTGCCTCTGGCACTGGTCGCACGGCTCGAGGATATCGATGTCGGCAAGATCGAGTATTCCGACGGCCGCCATGTCGTGCAGTATCGTGGCTCGCTGATGCCGATCGTCCTCGTCGAGGGTGTGGACAATATCCGCAGCGAGGGGCGCCAGCCGATCCTCGTCTTCACCGATCGCGAGTACACGATGGGCCTCGCCGTCGAGGAGATCCTCGATATCGTCGAGGACAAGCTCGACATCAAGCTCACCTCGGGCAGGCCGGGCATCGTCGGCTCGTCGGTGATCGGCGACAAGGCAACGGAAATCATCGATGTCGCCCATTATCTGTCGCAGGCCTTCGGCGACTGGCTGAGTTCCCGCGATCACAACTCGGATGTCGCGCCGTCGCGGGGCACGCGTGTGCTGCTGGTTGACGACAGCTCCTTCTTCCGCAACATGCTCAAGCCCTTGCTCACCGTCGCCGGCTACGAGCTGACCTGCGTCGAGACAGCCGAGGAAGCCCTCCAGCTCCGGGAAGAGGGTGAGACCTTCGACATCATCATTTCCGACATCGAGATGCCGGGCATGGACGGCTTCGAGCTTGCCCGGATTCTCAAGAAGAGCGGACGCTGGAGCAGCACGCCTCTCGTCGCGCTGTCGAGCTTTGCCAGCGACCAGCACCTCAAGCGCGGGCGCGAGGTCGGGTTCAACGACTATGTCGCGAAATTCGATCGACGGGCGCTGCTCGAGAGCATTTCACAGCAATTGCGCCATCAGGGAGACGCCGCATGAGCAAGCCAGGAAAGCAAGCGGGGCTCAGTGTCGTGTCCTCGCTGGGCAACGAGTTCGTCACGGTCCGGCTTGCCGGACAGCTTCTCGGCATCCCCGTGCTGGCCGTACACGATGTGCTCAACGCGCAGAAGATCACGCGCATTCCGCTCGCGCCCTCCTGGGTCGCCGGCGTCCTCAATCTGCGCGGCCGCATCGTCACCGCGATCAATCTGCGCCAGCGCCTCGGCTTTCCGCCGCGCGAGGACGGTGCCGAGGATATGAGCGTCGTGATCGAATACCGCGGCGAGCCTTACAGCCTGCAGATCGACACCGTCGGCGAGGTGCTCAATCTGGATGGCGAGAGCATCGAGAAGAACCCCGTCACGCTTGACAGCCGGTGGCGCGAGGTCAGTCGCGGCATCTACCGTCTCGATGGGGAGCTGCTGGTGATCCTCGATGTCGAAAGGATCCTCGCGTCAGGCCAGGCGGCGGCAGCCTGAGAGGCCATGGTGCCAGGAAAGCGGAGCAAAGACGATGAGATCGTGCCTTGTGGTTGATGATTCAAAGGTGATCCGCCGGGTCGCCCGGCGAATTCTGGAAGAGCTCGACTTCACGATCGAGGAGGCCGTCGATGGCAAGGATGCGCTCACGCAGTGCGAGCGCGAGATGCCCGACGTGGTGCTGCTCGACTGGAACATGCCGGTCATGGACGGGCTGGAGTTCCTCAAGGCCATTCGCAGCATGTCCAATGTGCGCCAGCCGATCGTCGTCTTCTGCACGACAGAGAACGACATGAGCCATATTCGGACCGCGATGGAGGCGGGTGCCGACGAGTACATCATGAAGCCGTTCGATCGCGAAATCATTGAGGCCAAGTTCTCCCAAGTCGGGCTGATGTAGCTCTTGTTCAGGTTTGAATCAGTGACCGTGTCCATCGAAAAGAGAACAGATCAGGAACGGCGCCCCGTCACCGACCCCTATCGTGTCATGGTCGTCGACGACAGTGCCGTCATTCGCGGATTCCTGACGCGATATCTTCAGGAAGACGGCAGCATCAAGGTCGTCTCGAGTGCCTCGAACGGCGTCATGGCATTGCGCAACCTCGCGGGAGCCGATGTCGAGGTCGTGGTTCTCGACATCGAGATGCCGGAAATGGACGGCATGACGGCCTTGCCCAGGATTCTCGAGGCCGCGCCCGATGTCCAGGTCGTCATGGCCTCGACGCTGACGCGCAAGAATGCCGAGATTTCGCTGCGCGCACTCAAGCTCGGAGCGGTCGATTATGTGCCGAAACCCGAATCGAACCGCGAGGTCAACGCAAGTATCGACTTTCGCCGCGAGCTCGTCGAAAAGGTGAAGATCTATGCCGCGGCGCGGCGCCGGGCCAAGGGCGAGCCGCTGCCGGAGGGCGAGAGGGCACCCGGTGTCCAGCCAAAGCCCGTCTCGCGCCGTGTCAGCTATACGACCACGGCACGACGCCAGCCCGCCCAGCCGGCCCAGCAATCGACGCCGCCGAGCCCCTATGGAGCGAAACCAATCGTCCTGCGCCAGCCCTCGATGCTGGCACCTGAAATCCTCGCCATCGGCTCCTCGACCGGCGGTCCGCAGGCCCTGCTGTCCCTGCTCACCAGGCTCGCGCCGCGCCTCAAGAACATCCCGGTTCTGGTCGTGCAGCACATGCCCGCCACCTTCACCGCCATCCTCGCCGATCATCTCGGCCGCGCGACGGGTCTGCCCGCCTGCGAACCGGAGGATGGGGAGGTGGTGAAGCCGGGCCATATCTATGTTGCGCGCGGTGACTATCACATGCGCGTCGAGCGGGAGGGCGGGGTGGCACGAATTCGGCTCGACCAGAGCCGGCAGGAAAATTTCTGCCGCCCCGCGGTCGACCCGCTCTTTCGCAGCGTCGCCGCGGCCTATGGTGGCAAGTCTCTCGCCGTCGTGCTGACGGGCATGGGGCATGACGGGCTGCGCGGTGCCCGGGACCTGGTCGGCGCCGGCGGCACCCTGATTGCCCAGGACGAGACATCGAGCGTGGTCTGGGGCATGCCCGGCGCCGTCGCGACGGCCGGTCTGTGCGCCGCGGTGGTGCCGCTGCAGTCGATGGACGAACATATTGCAAGAGCCTTGGGAGCGCGCCCATGAAGCCTCAGGATTTCGAATTCTTGAGCAAGCTGCTGAAGCGCCGCTCCGGGCTCATGCTCAATCCCGACAAGGTGTACCTGCTCGAATCGCGACTGACGCCGCTGGCGCGCCGCATGGGCATGGAAGGCCTCGACGCCCTCGTCGAGGAACTCAGGCGGACTGGGTCTGAAACTCTGACGCGGGACGTGACCGAAGCCATGACAACGAATGAATCCTTTTTCTTTCGCGATCGCACGCCGTTCGACCTGTTCCGCGATCAGGTCCTGCCCGCGCTGAAGAAGCGCCGGGCGGCAACCCGCAAGATCCGGATCTGGTGCGCCGCCTGCTCCACCGGTCAGGAGCCCTATTCCCTGGCCTTCATCTTCAAGGAGCAGGAGTTCCAGTGGCGTGACTGGACGATCGAGATCATCGGCACCGACCTTTCCCGGTCGGTCCTCGACAAGGCCCGCTCCGGTCTCTACTCGCAGTTCGAGGTGCAAAGAGGGCTGCCGATCAAGCTCCTGATGAAATATTTCAGTCAGGACGGCGATGTGTGGGAGCTTTCGGAGGAGATCCGGAAGATGGTCACCTTCCGCGAATTCAATCTGCTCGACAGCTTCACGCCACTCGGAAAGTTCGACGTTGTCTATTGCCGCAATGTTCTCATCTATTTCGACCAGGCGACCAAGACGAACGTGCTCGAACGCGTGCGCGCGGTGATGCCGAGCGACGGCACGCTGTTCCTAGGCGCGGCGGAAACCGTGCTCGGGATCACCGATCGCTTCCGGCCGGTCCGCGGGCAGCGGGGCATGTATCTTCCTTCCGACGCCACGGACGAGGTGATGGCGGCGGTCGTCGCCTGAAAAGCAATGGCAAGGTGGACCCGCCCGAAAGCGGGCGTTCGGTCCGCCGGCCCGATATGGCATGCTCCGGCGAGGTGAAGCGCGATGGACGTGCCACGCTTGCTCCAGAGCAGCGCAGATGATCAAGGCCGCCCTGGCGGCGCAGGGATTCTTCCGGTTTCTCGGGACCGAGATCGTCGAGGTCGATGCGGGGCTGTGCGCGCTCGCCCTGTCACGGCGTCCCGAGCTCCTGCAGCAGAACGGCTATTTCCACGGCGGTGTCATTGCCTATCTCGTGGACAATGCCAGCGCCGCGGCGGCGGCCACCTGTCTTCGCGCCGGCCAGACCATGCTCAGCGCCGAGTACAAGGTGAATATTCTGAGCCCGGCAAGAGGCGAGCGGCTCGTCTGCCAGGCCACGGTCTTGCGGGCCGGACGCCGCATGACCGTCGTCGGGGCGCGGGTCAGCGGCGACTCGCCTGAGGACCCCGGGGGCAAACGCGGGGGAAGCAGTCGCCGTGGCGCTGACGACGATGGCGGTGGTCGCCGACCCGGCGTCAGGAAAAGAGGAATGAGGCGCCGGCATCCGCCGGGCCGACAAGACGCCGCATATTGGCGAAGAGCCCGCGTCCCATCCCGTGTTCATGGGCAGCAAGCGACGGCCGCGCCGGCGATCGTGCCTGCAGCTCGGCCGCGGGGACCTTCGCCTCAAGCACGCCGCGTTCCGCATCGAGCCGCACGATGTCGCCATCCCGCAGACGGGCGATCGGCCCGCCGTCCAGCGCCTCCGGTGTCAGATGTATGGCCGCCGGGACCTTGCCCGAGGCACCGGACATGCGGCCGTCGGTGACGAGCGCCACGCGATGACCGCGGCCCTGCAGCACGCCCAGCGTCGGCGTCAGCTTGTGCAGCTCCGGCATGCCGTTCGCCTGCGGGCCCTGGAAGCGCACGACGGCAACGAGATCACGGTCGAGTCGCCCCGCGCGGAAGGCGGCGAGGAGATCGTCCTGCTCCTCGAAGACGCACACCGGCGCCTCGACCACCCGATGCTCGGGAACGACCGCGGAGACCTTGATGACGGCCCGCCCGAGATTGCCTTCGAGCAGGCGGAGCCCCCCCGTTTCCTGGAACGGGTCGGCGACGCCGCGCAGCACCTCCCTGTCGCCGCTTTCCTCGGGTGCCGGGCGGAAGGCGAGCGCACCGTCCGCGAGACAGGGCTCGACGGCATGGGCGGACAGCGGCTGGCCCCAGATGCTCAGCAGATCGCCGTGCAGCAGTCCGGCGGCGGTGAGCTCGCGGATGAGAAAGCCGATGCCGCCGGCGGCGTGGAAGTGATTCACGTCGGCCCAGCCATTGGGGTAGATGCGGGTGAGCAGCGGCACCACCGATGAGATATCTGCCATGTCGTCCCAGGTGACGCGCAATCCCGCCGCCCGCGCAATGGCGATGAGATGGATGGTGTGATTGGTCGAGCCGCCGGTCGCCATCAGCCCGACGATCGCATTGACGATTGCCCGCTCGTCGAGGAGCCGCGCCAGCGGCGTATAGGCGTCGCCCAGCGCCGTGATCCGTGCCGCCCGCTCGGCGGCGGCCATGGTGAGCGCATCGCGGAGGGGCGTGCCCGGATTGACGAAAGCGGCTCCGGGCAGATGCAGTCCCATCATCTCCATCATCATCTGGTTGGAGTTGGCGGTGCCGTAGAAGGTGCAGGTGCCGGGCGAGTGGTAGGATTGTGCTTCGGCGCGCAGAAGCTCCTCCCGCCCCACCTTGCCCTCGGCATAGAGCGCGCGGACGCGCTGCTTCTCCGCATTGGGCAGGCCCGAAGGCATGGGCCCGCCGGGAACGAAGATCGCCGGCAGGTGGCCGAAGGAAAGCGACCCGATGAGAAGGCCGGGCACGATCTTGTCGCAGATGCCGAGCAGGAGGGCGGCGTCGAACATATTGTGCGACAGCGCGACGCTCGTCGCCATGGCGATCACGTCGCGGGAGAACAGCGACAGTTCCATCGACGGCGTCCCCTGGGTGACGCCATCGCACATCGCCGGCACGCCGCCGGCAAACTGCGCCGTCGCCCCGACACCCCGCGCCGCCGCCTTGATCAGCGCCGGGAAACGCTCATAGGGCTGGTGCGCCGACAGCATGTCGTTATAGGCGGACACGATCGCCAGATTGGCTGTCGCCTCATGGCCGAGCCGGTTCTTGTCCGCCGCCGGCGCCGCGGCGAAACCGTGTGCCAGATTGCCGCATGACAGACAGCCGCGCGACGGGCCCTCGCAACGCTGCTCATCCATGCGCGCAAGATAGTCGTCACGCGCGCTGCGGCTGCGCTCGCATATGCGCTCGGTCACCTCGACAATCGTCTCGTGCATCAGGGGGCGTCTCCTTTCGGTATCCGGGGACCGGCATCGAACAGGACAAGCGTCAGGCAGCTGTTGCTCGGCCCGAGACAATAGATCGGTGACAGCGGCGAGTAGATGCCGCCGCCATTGGGCACGGGCTTGCGGCCATCGGCGAGGAAGCCGAAGGCGACATAGATTTCCGCTGGCGTGAGATGAAGATAGGGGCCGCCGAGAATGGTGCCGAAGTCGGCCGTCTCGACGGTGGCGCGCACCGTCCGGGGATCGGGAAGCGGCAGCCGCAGGACTCGCTGGGCCTTGTCGAAGGCGGCGCTCCGCCGCCCGGCCTCACGGTCATCGAAATCGCGGTCGAGAAAATCGAGCAGGGAGAGCAAGCCGCCGTCACCGGTCTCGATCCGCGCCCAGTCCGCAATCGCCGGCGCCGCATCGGGCGCCGGTTCGGCATAGGGAATATATACCCTGAGAGGCTCATGCTCCCCTGCGAGCGGCCAGTGCGATTCGGGCAGCTCGGGCAGGCTCCGGCCGGGCGGCGACTGCTGCGCATGGGCGCCTGCCCCCGCGGTCAGCGCAAGGGCAAGGGACAGCGCACCGAACATCGCCTCAGTTCCCATTCGCCGCATCCATAGCACAGCCGCTCAGGGCGCCCAATGGATCTCGACCGGCACGTGCGACTGCCGAAGGATCGTGCGCACCGGCATCTTCGTCATGTCGTCATCCTCGAGCGCCTGCGCAAGCACCGCCCGCTTTTTCTCTCCTGCGAGGAGGAGGAGAATCCGGCGGGCGTCAAGCAGGGCCGGGAGGGTCAAGGTCAGGCGCGGAAAGGGCGCGTCGGGCGGCAGCGGATCGGGAACGAGCACGATGGCACGCTCCCCCGCGGGCGGTGCGAGGGCCCGCGCCAGCGCCGCCGCCCCGGGAAAAAGGGATGCCGTGTGACCGTCCTCACCCATGCCGAGAAGGACGATATCGGCCGGCCAGGGGAAGACGGCAAGGCGTTCCCGAGCGGCCCGTTCCGCTTGCGCCGCATCGGCGCCAGGGGTCTCGAGCCCGATGAATCGGGCTGCGGCGGCGGGTCCCCTGTGAAGGGTCCGGCGGATCAGCCCCTCATTGCTCGCCGCATGGTCGGGCGGCACCCGGCGCTCGTCGGCAAGCGTCAGCGTCACCTCCTGCCAGGGCAGCGTCATCGCGGCGAGCCGCTCATAGACCGGAACCGGGGTGCTGCCGCCGGAAAGCACGAGCCCGGCGCGCCCGCGCGCGCGACAGGCTTCCCTGACCGCCTCGGCGACCAGATGCGCGACGGCCTCCGCCATCTGGTCACGGCTTCCATGGACCCTCAGCCGGTCGTCATTCATGCCAGCTATGCCCGAATCGCTCGGTCAGTGCCACCGAGGCCGCGGGCCCCCAGGTGCCGGCCGGATAGGGTTTCGGCTTGAGCCCGAGCGCCCGCCAGCTCTCGAGGATGCCATCGACCCAGGCCCAGGCCGCCTCGACCTCGTCGCGGCGGACGAAGAGCGTGGAATTGCCGCACAGGATGTCGAGCAGCAGGCGCTCATAGGCGATCCGCCGCCGCCGGCGCCGCGCCTCGGGTGAGAGCGTAAGATCGAGCGAGACCTCCTGCAGCCGCATGCCCTCGCGCCCGATGCCGGGCACCTTGTTCATGAGCAGGAGCTTGATGTTCTCCTCCGGCTGCAGACGGATGACGAGCCGGTTCGAGGGCAGCACCGGGTTGCTGTCCTCGGGAAAGATCGAATGCGGCACGCCACGGAACTGGATGAAGATCTCGGTCAGCCGCACCGGCATGCGCTTGCCCGTACGCAGGTAAAAGGGGACGCCCCGCCAGCGCCAGTTGTCGATATCGGCGCGGAGCGCGACGAAGGTCTCGGTATCGCTCGGCCCCTCTCCCTCCTCGAGATAGCCGGGCACCGGCCTGCCGTCGACGGCGCCGGCACCATACTGGCCCGCCACCGTCTTGTGCACCGCGTCGGCGAGCGTCATCGGGCGCAGGGAACGCAGCACCTTCAGCTTCTCGTCGCGCACCGCATCGGCATCGAGCGACGTCGGCGGTTCCATGGCGACGAGACAGAGAAGCTGCAGCATGTGGTTCTGCACCATGTCCCTGAGCGCACCGGACTCGTTATAATAGGACCAGCGCCCCTCGACGCCGACCGTCTCGGCGACGGTGATTTGCACCTGCTCGATCCCCTGCGCATTCCACAGCGGCTCGAAAAGCATATTGGCGAAGCGCAGTGCGATCAGGTTCTGGACCGTCTCCTTGCCGAGATAATGGTCGACACGGAAGATGCGGCTTTCCGGGAAAACCGCGGCCATGCCGTCGTTGAGCGCGCGGCACGATGCGAGATCGTGACCGATCGGCTTCTCGACCGCGATGCGGTCCTGCGGCCCGGCCAGGCCCGCAGCCCTCAAATGCTCGCAGATCGGACCATAGAGCTTCGGCGCCGTCGAGAGATAGCTGACCACCGGCGGCTCGTCCCCCGTCGGCGCCTTGCCGTCGCGACCGAGCCGCACGGCAAGGCTCCGGAAACCGTCCGCCGCTGCCCCGTCCACCGGCACATAGTCGAGGCGGTCGGCGAACCTCTTCCAGGCGCTCTCGTCATAATACGCCGCGGCGATATGCGAACGGAGACGCGTGTGTACGGTCTCGATGAAGGCCTCGCGATCGAGATCGCTGCGCGCCGCCCCGATGACCCGAAGCCCCTCGCAGAGAAAGCCGTCGCGGTCGAGGAAATACAGCGAGGGGAACAGCATGCGCATGGCGAGATCGCCGGTTCCGCCGATGATGACAAGCGCGGCAGGTTGCATCGATTGCGGCATCGAAAACACCTCGTCGAGGGAAATTTTTCCGTGGGCAGCGCTGCGCCCCCGACCCCCGCACGAAGGCCAGGGAATAAGCCGCAAGATGCGGCCGGACGCAGTATGCGAGGGCCTGTAACCGATTGCAAGATGCGGCGGAGGAACAAAAACGGGAAAAATGAACGGCTTGCGAACCGGAGTCCGCAAGCCGCTTCGGCCTCGAATCGGGATTTCTGGTCGGAGCGGCGGGATTTGAACCCACGACCCCTTGACCCCCAGTCAAGTGCGCTACCAGGCTGCGCCACGCTCCGTCATCAGGCCGGGCGCCGGTATAGGCCGAGCCGCCCCCTCTGGCAAGTCCCGTCGCGACAATCGGTGCCGGACGCCGGCTGTGCCATTGGAAATGCGTCAAACGGGTGATGCTCAATCGAGCATGCGACGCAAGGTCCTCAGCTCCTCCAGAACGGCCGCGAGCACGTCCGCGCGCGGCGCGGGGGCGTTTTTTTCCGCCGCCATGTCCGGCCCTGTGGCCGCCGCTCGCCCTTCGCTTGCTCTTTCCTCCCTCGCCGGCGCCGGTGTTGCGGGCTGCGCGGCCGCAGGGGCGGCACGACGGACGTCGGCGATGGTCGACTTGATGCCGTGCTCGCGAAAGCGCTTCTGCACGCCCCTGATCGTGTAGCCTTCCTGATAGAGGAGGGTCTTGATGGTCTTGAGGAGCTCGATGTCCTCGGGGCGGTAATAGCGGCGATTGCCACCGCGCTTGAGGGGGCGGATCTGGCTGAACCGGGTCTCCCAGAAGCGCAGCACATGCTGCGGCAGATCGAGCGACTCGGAGACCTCTCCGATGGTGCGAAAGGCATGCTCGGACTTCGAGGCGCCGGATCGCGCATGACTTCGCTCGGCGGCCATTCAGGGACCTCCTAGTCGCCGCCGGCGCCCGACAGCGACCGGTTGATCCGGTCCTTCATCACCTGGCTCGCCCGAAAGACGAGCACGCGCCGCGGTTCGATCGGTACCTCTTCCCCGGTCTTGGGATTGCGACCGATCCGCCCCCCCTTGTCGCGCAGGACGAAACTGCCGAACGACGAGATCTTGACATTCTCGCCGCTGACCAGCGTGTCGGCCACCATGCTGAGCACGGCCTCGACGAGTGCCGCCGATTCGTTCCGCGACAGCCCCACCTCCTGGTAGACCGCCTCGGCAAGATCGGCGCGGGTCACAGTGTGCTTCGACATCTCCGCTCCCCTAATCGGAAGGCTCCAGCCTACGACAGGAAAGAGCGTCAGTCAAACAAAGCGTTAACGGGCATTCTTAAGATCGCTGCGGCGAGCGGGCTGGGCGCGGTTCACCAGCGCACCAGGCAGGCGCCCCAGGTGAAGCCGCCGCCCATGGCCTCAAGAAGCACGAGATTGCCGCGGCGGATGCGGCCGTCGCTCGCCGCCTCGGCCCGCGCCAGCGGGATCGAGGCCGCCGAGGTGTTGGCGTGCCGGTCGACGGTCATGATCACCTTTTCGGTCGGAAGGTCGAGCCGCCGGGCGGTGCCGTCGAGGATGCGCTTGTTGGCCTGGTGCGGCACCACCCAGTCGATATCCCTGGGCGTCAGTCCGACGGCGTCGAGCGACTCCTCGATGACCTCCGCCAGATGCACGACCGCATGACGAAACACCTCGCGCCCCTTCATGCGCAGGACCCCGGCGGTCTGGGTCGTCGACGGCCCGCCATCGACATAGAGCTTGTCGAGATGGCGGCCGTCGGAATGGAGGTGGCTCGTAAGGATGCCGCGGTCGGTGGCGTCGCCGCGGCCTTCCGCGGCCTCGAGCACCACCGCCCCGGCACCGTCGCCGAACAGGACGCAGGTCGTCCGGTCCTCCCAGTCGAGGATCCGCGAAAAGGTCTCGGCCCCGATGACGAGCGCCCTGT
>JBHHTO010000022.1:0-18829 GCA_046753425.1 Rhodothalassiaceae bacterium
GGCAAGCCCTGTGCCCGAGGTCTTCGACAGGAGAATGCCGATCTGCTCGACCTGCTCGATGAGCCCGGTGGTGGCATTGAGACGGGCGACGAAGCCGTCTGTCGCACCGGCGCGGCCATTGCCGCTGATATCGCCGCCCGACGTGCCGGCGAGAAAGACGCTCGAGCCGTTGACCACGATCTCGTCGGCGCTCTCTTTTGCCGTCGTGCCGACGAAGCTGATCGTATCGGCACTGACGCTCGCGCCCTGGTCGGTGAGCTTGAGGAGGAAGGCGTCGCCGCCGCCCGATGCCGCCGTGGCGACGGTCGCCGCACCGCCGGTGAAGGTTGCGTCCTCGGTGTCGCCGGCGAGGAAGATATCGGTGCCCGAGACCGCGAGGTCGCTGATCTTGCCGGTGAGGCCGATGGAACCGAGATCCTGGGTGAGAAGCACGTTTCCGAGACTGGTGACGTCGAGCTTGCGCAGAACCGCACGGCCGTCCTCGCGCGAGGCGACGAGGATATTGCCGTCATTGGCGACGGCGATCGCCTGCCCGCGCTCGTCGCCGGCGGTACCGATGACGGTCTTGTCGGCGAGCGCGCCGGTGGTGCCGTCGATGCGCAAAAGCACCGTATCGCGCCCACCGTTCGACGGCGTCGAGGCATCGAGCGCACCCTTGGTGAAGCCGGTAGCAAAGATGTCGCCATTGGCATCGACGACGAGGTCAGCAATGCCGTCCTCGGCGAAGGTGTCGAGCTGGAAGGTGAACAATCGATCGCCGGTCTTGCTGAACTTGGCGATGAAACTGTCGGTGCCGGGGACGGTCGTGCCGGGCGCGAGATTGTCCGCCGTCGTGCCCGCGACGACGACATTGTCGGAGCCGTCGATGGCGATGCTGAAGGCATCGGCCCCGGTCGCGCTGCCAAGCAGGCGCGAGAAGACGACATTGCCGTTCGAGTCGAGCTTGGTGAGGAAGACGTCTTCCGCCCCGTCCGGCGTGGTGTTGATCTGCGAGCCGAAGTCACCGGCGCTCGTCCCCACGACATAGACGAAGCCCTCGCTGTCGACGGCGATCGCGTCGCTCCGCGTCGCCGCTGCGACCGGATCGACGGTTGTCGGGTCGGTGGCGCTCGCGGTGGCGATGGCGGTCGCCTCGGCATCGGTGCCGGCGACGTCGATGCGGCGCCCCTCGGTGAGCAGCCCGGCGATGTCGTCGAGGCGTGTGACGCGCGTCGAATCCGGGGCATCACCGGTCACAGCGCTGCGATTGGTGGCGATATAAAGCGATGCCGGGTCGCTCGCCGCCGGCTTGAGCGTTACCTCCTCGAGAATCGACGTCTGAATCTCGATCGCATGATCGAAATTCGCGTCCGAGACGACGGCAAAGCGGGTCGAGAATTTCGGCACGGGAACGCCGTTCGAATCGAGAATCGGCTGGCCATTGGCATCGAGCGCCGGAATTGCCGTGATCTCATTGTTGATGAGATTGACGACGGCGTTGATCGAGACCGGCCCGCTGATCTTCGACAGATCAATGGTGATGTCGGTCGGTGTCCCGAGATGGGTGATGGTGAGCGTGAAGGTCTCGGTCCCCGTGATGCCGGGCAGCGGGTCGTCGCGCGAGCCGGTCGCCACCGAACGCCCGGTGAAAGTCTCCTGATCGCTGCCGAGCGTTGCCGCCGCCGTGGCATTGTGGGTGCTGTCGCCGGTGAGGAAGGTGATGTTCTCGAGCTGGGTGTTCGTCACATAGTCCCGAATCTCGGCAAGGCCGCTCTGGAACTGTGCATCGAGGCGTGCGAGCGACGCGTCGGGCGTTGTCGATTCGCTCGCGAACTGCGCCAGCGTCTCGAGCTTCGTCAGGGCATCGAAGAGGATGAAGGTCGCCTTGGCATCGTCACTGGCGCCGACCGTGTCCACACCGGGCGCGTTCTCGTCGATGAAGGAGGTGAGATTGCGCACCTCATTGATGCGCCGGGCGAGCGTCGGCTGGTCCTGCTGCTGCAGCCAGGGCGGCACAATCGTCGCCTGCTGGTCGAAATTCAAGGCGGACGTCGGCAAGGGGTTGGCGAGCGCCAGCACCGAGAGATCAATCGGTATGAAGACCGGCCCCGGGGTCTGCTCCTGATTGACGCTCGTAAAGAGAAGGGGGCTGACCCCTCCACCTCCGAATGCCGTTGTCGAAAAGGCCATCGTCACAAATACTGCAATTACACCTCACCACCCTGAGCAATAGCCCGGCGAACGTTAAGGCGAGGTTGACACGGCAGGGCGTCTCGAAGGGCGAGGGCGCCACCCGTTCATCCTTCGACGAGCTCAGGACGAACGGGTTTTTCAGATTCCGTTCGCTTCCTGCCGCTTGCAGCGGTACCGCGCGGCCGTTACATGTGGGCGACCACAGAGAATGGAGAGAGCGACAGCGATGAGCGCCCTTGTCTATCTGATCAATGCCGCGATCGACATCTACACCTGGTTTCTGATCGTCTGGGTAATCCTGAGCTGGCTTGTCGCCTTCAACGTCATCAACACCTACAATCGCTTCATCGCCATGGTGATGGACTTTCTCTATCGCATCACCGAGCCGGCACTGCGCCCCATCCGGCGCGTGATCCCCGATCTCGGCGGCATCGACATCTCGCCGCTCATCCTCCTGCTGCTCTTGCAGGCCTTCCAGATCTTCTTCAATGACACGATCGTCTCGCTCCTCTATCGCTGACGATCTCGTCGAGACACGCACGGATGGGGTGCGGCTACGGCTCAAGGTGACGCCGAAGGCATCGCGGAACCGCTGCGAGCGTCTCGAACGGGACGCCGAGGGCGTGCTGCGGCTTCGGGTCGCGGTTACGGCGGCGCCGGAGAAAGGTAAGGCGAACAAGGCGGTGATCGCGCTTCTTGCCAGGGCGCTTGGCCTTGCCAGGGGCGCGTTCGCGGTAAGTGCCGGCGAAACCGGGCGCCTGAAGACGCTCGACATCAAGGGCGATGCGGGGGATTTGAGGCAGCGAATTCGGGCGGCGATCGCGGGGTGCGGCCTGTTGAACGAGGGGTGAGGGAACGATGACGACGGCGGACATCATCGACGGCAAGGCATTCGCCGCGCGCCTGCGCGCGGATGTTGCAGCCCGCGTGGCACGGCTCAAGGCAGAGCATGGCCTAACGCCGGGGCTCGCCGTGGTGCTCGTTGGCACCGACCCGGCGAGCGAGGTCTATGTGCGCAACAAGGCGCGGCAGACACGCGAGGTCGGCATGGACTCCTTCGAGCACCGGCTCGCCGCGGCGACCTCGGAGGCCGAGCTCCTCGCGCTCGTCGAACGCCTCAATCGCGATCCCGCGGTGCATGGCATCCTCGTGCAGCTTCCCCTGCCGCGGCAGATCTCCGAAGCCGCGGTGATCGCGGCCATCGACCCGGCGAAGGACGTCGATGGCTTTCATGTCGTGAACGCCGGCCTGCTTATGACCGGCGGCGAGGGTCTCGTTTCCTGCACGCCGCGCGGCTGCATGATGCTGCTCAGGGACCGGCTTGGCGATCTCTCCGGTCTCCGTGCGATCGTCGTCGGGCGCTCGAACATCGTTGGCAAGCCGATGGCGCATCTGCTGCTTAAGGACCATTGCACGGTCACCATCGCGCATTCGCGCACCCGCGATCTCGCGGCCGAGTGCCGCCGCGCCGACATTCTGGTTGCCGCCGTCGGCCGCCCCCAGATGATCCGCGGCGACTGGATCAAGCCCGGCGCGACGGTGATCGATGTCGGCATCAACCGCATTCCGGCGCCGGAGAAGGGGGAGGGCAAGACCCGCCTCGTCGGCGATGTCGCCTTCGCCGAAGCGGTCGCGGTCGCGGGCGCCATCACGCCGGTGCCCGGCGGCGTCGGGCCGATGACCATTGCGACGCTGCTCGACAACACGTTGCTCGCCGCCTGCCGGCAGATCGGAGTGGACCCGGCAACGCTTTCCGGCTAGAGGGCCTCCATGCTGGATGCCTTCATCACCGCTTTCGTGACCTTCTTCGTGGTCATCGATCCCCTGGGGATCGCGCCCGTCTTCGCGTCACTCACACATGGCGCCGACGAGGCCTATCGTCGGCGCATGGCCTGGCGCGGCACAGGCATCGCGGTACTCGTGCTTCTCTTTTTCGCCTTCCTGGGCGCTCCTTTCCTCAAGGCGCTCGGCATCGGGCTCGAGGCCTTCAAGGTCGCCGGTGGGGTGATGCTGTTCCTGATGGCGCTCGAGATGGTGTTCGAAAAGCGCACCGAGCGCCGCTCGAGCTCCGCCGAGCGCAGCCACCAGGAGCATCCCGAGGACATCTCGGTCTTTCCCCTCGGCATTCCGCTTCTCGCCGGGCCGGGGGCGATTGCCAGCACGATCCTTCTCATGGCGAGCCATGCCGGCGACCCCGCAGGCAAGGCATTGGTGATCGCCGCCATGCTGCTTACCCTGGGTCTGACGCTGGTCACCTTTTACATCGTCGGGCCGATGATGCGGCTGCTCGGCGCCACCTTCTCGACCATTCTCTCGCGCGTTTTCGGCATCGTGCTCGCGGCGCTCGCGGCGCAGTTCATCCTTGACGGCGTGCGAAGTTTTTTCGCCGGCTGACGGCCCTAGAGCGGCGCGATACCGAGGCGGGCGAAGAGTGCCTGATCGCGCTCATGTGCCGGATTGCCGGTGGTGAGCAGGCGGTCGCCGTAGAAGATCGAATTGGCGCCGGCGAGAAAGGCGAGCGCCTGGCATTCGTCCGACATTTCGGCGCGCCCCGCCGACAGGCGGACCGTCGAGTCCGGCATCAGGATGCGGGCGACCGCGATGGTGCGGATGAAATCGAAGGGATCGACGGGATCGGACGCATCGAGCGGCGTGCCCGGCACCGGTACGAGGCGGTTGATCGGCACCGATTCAGGATGCGGATCCATCCGCGCCAGCACCTCGAGCATGCCGGCGCGGTCATCGAGGCTCTCGCCCATGCCGATGATGCCGCCGCAGCAGACATGAATGCCGGCCGCGCGGACATGATCGAGGGTCTTTATGCGCGCCTCGAAGCGGCGTGTGGTGATGATCTCGCCATAGAATTCGGGCGAGCTGTCGATATTGTGATTGTAATAGTCGAGGCCGGCCGCCTTGAGGCGCGCCGCCTGATCGGCATCGAGCATGCCGAGCGTCATGCAGGTCTCGAGCCCGAGCGCCTTGACACCGCGGATCATCGCCTCGATCGCCGGCAGGTCGCGGTCCTTGAGCCTGGTCCAGGCGGCGCCCATGCAGAAGCGGTCGGCGCCTGCGTCCCGGGCTTGCCGCGCCGCCGCGATGACGGCATCGGGATCCATCAGCTTCTCCGCCCGGACCCCGGTGGCTGCGGCATATTTCGCCGACTGCGGGCAATAGGCGCAATCCTCGGCGCATCCACCGGTCTTGATCGAGAGAAGCTCGGAGAGCTGGATCCGGTTGGGATCGTGATGGCGCCGGTGCACGTCGGCGGCGCGATAGACGAGATCGAGGAAGGGAAGGGCGAACAGCGCGCGGATCTCGGCGCGCGTCCAGTCGTGCCGGATGTCGGCCCCGCCTCCGCCACGCCGCACGCCTTTCCGGGGGCCGGTCGCCTCGAGGCCTTGTGACGTACCGTCCATGGAACTCCGTTCCGCGTGTTGAGCTAGTCCCGGCGACCTGCGCGGCAGATGGTGCCCAGGGGCGGAATCGAACCACCGACACGCGGATTTTCAGTCCGCTGCTCTACCAACTGAGCTACCTGGGCCCATGACGCGATTCCCCGGGGGCTCTTGCGCCCCGGGCCGGCGGCGTCGCCGCGTGGAGGCCGCTTATAGGAAATCGCTCACCCCCTGTCCAGTGGTCGCGAGCGGGCGGGCGGATACGCCCTCAGCGGCTCTCGGGATCGTCGGAATCCGGCATTGTTTCGAGATCCGCCGGCGTCTCGCCGGGCAGCACATAGGCGCCGCGGAGCCAGTGCCCGAGATCCGCCTTCGCGCAGCGATCCGAGCAAAAAGGCCGAAAGGCAGCGACCGCGGGCTTGCCACAGATCGGGCAGGGCCGGCCGGCGGCGGTGGGTTCGCCTTGCGGCATGTCGACTTTCCTGTTGCGGGTCATTCGGGATCGATCCTTGCGCTTTCCCCGATATCGGCCGGCGCGGGTGCCGCGTCAAGGCGCACCGCCCGTCCCGTTCGGGTGGCGAGGGCGGTGTCATGGCCGGCAGTCCTGATCCACGCGATTACATCGCGCGTGGCGGTGAGAACGAGGCATCCAGGCTGCGTCTCGCGACCCGCCAGGGCCGCCGCCTCGCGCAGCAGCGCAAGGGCGCGGCTCTCGCAGGAGAGCCGGTTCTGGCGCGGAGCCAGCAACAGGTCGCGCAGGCCCGGGCCCTCGCGCCGCCGCGTCAGCGACAGGATGCCGTCACCACTGAGTCCCGAGCGCCGCACGGGCGCCGGATCGTCGGCGAGCGCCTGATCGAGCCGGTCAAGGAGGCGGGCACGTGCGCGGGCGCCGCCCGGGTCGATGAAGTCAACGACGACAAGCCCTCCGATATCGGCGAGGCGGAGAAGCCGCGCCACCGCCACCGCCGCTTCCTCATTGGCCTGGCGCTGCGCTGTTTTCGCGGTTGGCCCCGCCGCCCCGGTGTCGATGTCGATCATCGTTCCGGCATGGGTGTCATCGAGCCACAGGCGGCCGCCCGAGGGGAGGCGGATGCAGCCCGCGATCAGAGCGGCAAGGATGGGCTCGACACCAAGTGCCTCAAAGAGTGGTGTTTTCTCGCGCCAGAGTACCGCCTTGCCGGCGACATCGGGCCAGACCCGCGCAAGCGGTTCAAGCGCCGGCACGAGATGCCGCTGGGCGATCCGGATGCGGGCAAGCGACGGCGGCGCGTCGCGGATGGCGCGGGCGAGCGCATCGGGAGGCGGCAGGACGAGGCGCGGTCCGCCGCCCGCGGCGGCAAGGGCGCGTATCTGGCCTTGCAGGCGCGAGGCCTCGGCGATGATGGCCTCGTCCCCCGCCGCGGCGGCGGCGGGCCTAAGGACAAGACGGTGCTGGGCCAGCCCGCTGGCCAGCGCGTCCGTCAGCTTCTGCCGCCGCGGGGCGCCGATGTCCGGCCCGCCGTCATCGAGCCCTGCCCCGGGCCGGATCAGGTCGAGATAGCGGCCGCGCAGCCGGATCACCCGGCTGGCACGCGCCAGCTTGTCCCCCTCGCGCGGCAGCGATCGGATCTGCACCGGAAAGATGGCGCCGGTGGCCGCCGCCTCACCCCCGGTACGGCCCTTTTCCCTCGCACGCGGCACGAAGGCATCGCCGTCGTCACCGAGGTTCACGAAGGCCCCGTCGTGCCCAGGCAGGCGATCGGTCAGGCGCGCAAGATAGACCGCCTCGAGGGCCGGACGCTGCGGCCGATAGAGGCGGATTTCGCGAACTTCGCCAGCGAAGAGGAGCGCGGTGCGCAACTCACCGATGCCGTCGTCGATCAGAAGCTCAATGGTCATCGGCCGCGACCGCACCGAGCGGATAGCCATTGCCCGCGAGGAGCTGCGCCGTCTCGTAAAGCGGCAGTCCGACGACATTGGAATAGGAGCCGACGAGACGGCGGACAAAGGCGGCGGCGCGCCCCTGGATCGCATATCCGCCCGCCTTGCCCTGCCATTCCCCTGACCGCAGATAGGCGTCGATCTCCGCTCGGCTCAGCCGTTTGAAAGAAACCCGCGTCTCGGCGTGTCGCGTGCGCATCGTACCGTCGGGGAGGATGAGGGCAACACCGCCATGCACGCGGTGCGCGCGCCCCGACAGGAGTGCCAGGCAGGCAGCGGCGGTCTCCGCGTCCGATGCCTTGGGCAGGATGCGCCGCCCCACCGCGACCACCGTATCGGCGCCGAGGACGAAGGCACCGGGGTGTGTGCCGGCCACCGCCTCTGCCTTCTCCGAGGCGAGCCGCAGGGCATGCAGCCGCGGTAGCTCTCGCGGCTGCGGCGTCTCGTCGATATCGGCAGCCTCGACATGGTCGGGCTCAAGGCCGATCTGCCGCAGCAGGGCGAGTCGGCGCGGCGAGGCGGAGGCGAGGATGAACCGGGGGCGGGCCAGCGGCGTCAAGGATCGTGGGCGGTCACCCATGTCGTCCCGGCGCTGTTATTTGAAACGATAGGTGATGCGGCCCTTGGTGAGGTCATAGGGCGTGAGCTCGACAAGCACCTCGTCGCCGGCAAGAACGCGGATCCGGTTCTTGCGCATCTTGCCCGCGGTGTGGCCCAGAATCTCGTGCCCATTTTCGAGCTTGACGCGGAACATGGCGTTCGGCAGCAGCTCGGTGACCACACCGCGCATTTCGAGAACTTCTTCTTTCGCCATCTAGAGCTCGGTCATCTCGTTGATCCAGCGAATCGGCTCGCGCCATTCATGGGTGAGCGGGGCGAAATTTGCAAGTCTCACGGTGGGCGGGCCGGGCGTCGGCCGTCAGGAAAGCTGTCGCGGCGAACCATCGCGCCCGCAGCCACCAGGTGTTCAGGAATTTGTAATCGTAATGGCGTAGAAAGCGGCTGACAGGCGGGATATTCGAAAGTGGCCAAAGGTCTGAACAAGACGAAGAACTTCATCGCATATGCGTTCTGTGTGGGCGATGTCTTCCTTGCACTGGATCGCGAGTTGCGCATCCGGGACATCGAAGGCGCCCTGTCATGGCTCGGACTGGCGGAAAACGGGGACTCACCGGCTGGCAGGCCGCTGACCGACTTCATGGGCAACGAGGACGCACGTCTGTTCCGTTCGGCGGCAGCCCTTCTTGGAAAAACGCCGCGGCTCGGTCCCTTGATGCTCGCGCTCGGCCCCGCCGGGCGCCGCCTGCCGGTGGCGCTCTATCTGGCGGCGATGGATCCCGGTTCCGACCTCATCCATGCGGTGGTGATGAGCGAGGCCCGTCTCGACGGTCCGCACGCCCGGTCGTCGCCGCCGCTCGCCGATTCGGAAAAACTGCTCGATCGCCTGCCATCGCTTCTGAAGCAGCATGGCGACGATCGGCTGGTGGTGACGCTGCTCGAACTCGCGGCCCCCGCCGACGATACAGCGAAGCGAGATTTCGCGCGGCATCTGGCGGCGCTGTCGCTTGGCGGACAGTCGGCGGCCGAGCTATCCGAAGGGCGCTACGCGGTCGTGCACGAGACTGGCGAAGGTCCGGGCAATGCCGAAGAAATGATGCGCACCCTCGAGGAGCGCACCGGGCAAAAGCTCTCGGCGGCAAGCCTGCCGGCGGGGGAATATGTCGAGGGCGACGATGCGGATTCCGTTCGCGCCCTGGTCTATGCGGTGCGAAAGTTTGCCGAGGACTCGCCGGATTTCGACATCCAGCAGATCGGCGCCGGCTTCTCGCGCCGCATGAAGGAGACCCGCGAGCAGATCGCCATGATCCGCCGCATCGTCGGTTCGCGTCGCTTCGAGATCGCCTGGCAGCCGATCGTCCGGCTTGCCGACCGCTCGATGCACCATGTCGAGGCGCTTGTCCGCTTCGACATGCGAGGGGGGTCGCCTTTCGCGCTCATCAGCTTTGCCGAAGAGGTGGGCATGATCGGCGAATTCGACCAGGCGATCATCGCCGGGGTCGCGAAGCGCATGCGTCGCCTCAAGCGGCAGGGAAAGGGCGTCAGGGCGGCCGTCAATCTTTCTCCGGGCTCGCTCGCACGCCCCGCTTTCGTCGCCTGGCTGAAGCATTTTCTCGAGGAGCACAGCATGCTCGCCGGCGATCTCATGGTGGAGATCACCGAGTCCAGCCATGTGACGGATCTTGATTCGCTGGCGGAGCAGCTCGCGATGATCCGCAGCCTCGGTTTTGCCGTCTGTCTCGACGATTTCGGCGCCGGTCTTTCCGGCTTCCAGTATCTGCGCCAGCTCAAGGTCGATTTTGTGAAGATCGACGGCAGCTATGTCCGGGATGCGGAAACGGATCCCGAGGCGCGCGCCTTTCTTAACGCCATGGTGACGCTGTGCCGCGACCTCGGGATCATGACCATCGGCGAATGGGTGGAAACCGAGAGCCAGGCCGCCTTGCTGCAGGACATGGGCGTCGATTTCGGCCAGGGTTTTCTCTTCGGCGCGCCGCGCATCGGCCTGCCCAAGGACGGAGCATCGCCTGTGCGCCGACGCACCGGCTAGCACAGCACAGATACGCGGATTGCCCTTAAGTTTACTCTGTGAGCCGCTCTCACGGATTTGTGACGCTTTTCTCACGCGAATGTGAGTTCCCTCTTTGATTCAACGCAAAGTGTTGCCGGCTCTTCGGGGCTAGGCGGGCGCTGGCGCGCGGCCATTTCCGGCCGCCAGTTCGTGAGGGGAACGAAAATGACAAATTGGTTCGATCCGGGACGTGTCGTCCCGGCCGTCCTGTTGGGCGTCTTTTTTCTCCTGCTCGGCGGGGCGGCATTCGCGGCGCCCGCCACGGGGCCGGGCGCGGCCCTGTTCGAAAGCAAGGGCTGCTCGGGCTGCCACAGCATCGGCGGCGAGGGCGGCGAGGTCGGTCCCGCGCTTGACACCGTCGGCGACCGTTATACGGCCGAGTGGCTGTTCACCTGGCTCAAGGACCCGGCAGCGGTGAAACCGGGGACGATGATGCCCAATCTCGGGCTCACCGACGAGGAACGGGCGCACCTTGTGTTCTATCTCGCCTCGCTCCGCGGTGACCGCGCAAGGGATGGTGCAGGCTCGCCCGCGGTGGCGGCCGTGCGCACCAATGCGGGGCTCAGATCCAATCCGCCCGATCTCAATCCCGTAGCACCGGAAAACGACTATCTTGCTCTTGGCTCACAGGCGGATTTCGTGACCGAGCAGCGCTACACGCTGCAGGACCAGATCCAGAGCTTCATTCCGCCGAACTACGAGCCCGCGGTGACGCAGTCGGCCTTCGTCCTGCCGCCTGGCTCGATGCGGGTTCTCTTCGCCTATCGCGACGCCACCCGGATCGATGAAAAGGACGTCTTCCGACAGCGCGAGATCGGCGCCCGCTTTGCCGATTTCGATCTCGATCGCAGTTTCCTCGATTTCGATCTCTTTCTCGGGCTCGACGACAATTTCACACTGCGGCTCAATCTGCCGGTGCTGAATGTGGGCCAGCGTGCCGAGCTCAATCCCGGCTTCCTACCGCCGGTGCGTGTCTTTCCGCGCGCCAGCTATACGAGGATCGGCGACCTCGGCCTGTTCGTGAAAAAGAAGTTCGTTGACCAGGGGAACTTTCCTGTCGGCATCGCCGGCGTCGCCGCCATCCGCCTGCCCACCGGCAGCCACAAGCTGCGCTTCGACCCGCGGACGGCGGCGAACATCAACGGCATGGACATGCTCCTGCCCCTGCCCGCCGTCGACGATTCCGGGGCCGTCATTCCGGGCACGGCAGATGGCACCTTCCGGCGCTTCACCAATGACGGGCGCCTGCCTGCTCCATTGCAGCCGGGCCTCGGCACCGTCTCGGGCGCCTTTGGGCTGTTCGTGACGCGGCAGTTCGACGACTATGCTCTGCTCGGCCGGGGCGCGCTCCATACCGGAGCGTTGTACGAGGTCAGGCCGTCGCGGAACGGCATCGATCCGGGTAATCTGCTGACTGCCTTCGCGAGCTATGTAAAGCCGCTCTATCGCGACAATCTCTCGCTCGATCTCAGCTATATCGCCAAGCGCCAGGGCAAGGATTCCTATGCCGGCAAGATGCTGGTGCCGACGCCGACCGGCCCCATGGTCGTCGATCGTCCGGGCTTCAGCGGCGGCACGACGCAATTCGCCGCGGCGAATCTCGTCATCGTGCCCAACCCGCTGTTCCGCATTACCGCCGGCGGCCTCTTCCGCTTCGCGCATCCCGGTCGTGGGCCGGCACCGGACACAGTGCTGCGGCTGTCGCTCCAGTACACCTTCGCCTCCGGCCTTTTCCGCAGTGAAAGGTGAGTATCATGAAGATCGTAAGAAAGATGATTCCGCTGGCGGCGCTCATCACCGCGCTCGCCGTGCCCGCTGCACAGGCGTCCGATTTCATCGCCTGGCCCGACGGCCGCAAGGTGAAGGTCGTACAGCCCAACCGGCAGGTCGATCTGTCGGCGCTCTATACCGGCGTGCGGGGCCATGTGCTCGATCGTCGGTTCGAGACCTATGAGGCACTTTACCTCGCGAACGAAATCTATCTCTCGGGGACGGAGTTCTTTCTTCGTGCCAGTGCTGCAGGCGTGCCGATCGCCCACGACCGGGCCTTTTCCTACATCACCAATGTCGAGGCCTACTGGTATTCGCGCTACAATCTGATGTCGCTCACGACGCAGTCGCGGTGCGGCATCGGCGTCGTGCACGGTCCCTATCTCGAGCTACGCGCCCGAAAGTCGACGGCGCTGAACCAGTTCGGGCGCTTTCGCGGCGAGCTGCCGCTGTCCAACAAGGACGTGATGCTGACGCAGGTCGTGGCGTCTTATCTTGAACGCACTGGCATGCCGGAGAAGTTCGAGAATGCGGTGCCGACGATGCTCGAATTCGCGAGCTGCGATCCGAAGCTCGTGCTGCCGGTCGATCTCAGCCCGGATTCGCATGACCGCCCCAGCTATCTCGACAATTTCTGGGGGCAGCGCTGGGATTTCGACGGCATGGAGAAGGTCCTCGACATGGGCGGCGTCGCGCAGTCGATGCTGAAGAAGGTGCTGTGGGCGAAATTCTTCCTGCGCCGCAATCACACCGATGACGATTTTCCCGGCGAGGTCTTTCTCGGCAACAACGCCGAAGACGGCCTGCGCGGTGCCATGCTGACGCTCGAATCGGTGTCGACGATGCTGATGGCGAAATCAGCCCTTTTCGCCGATGCCGATGGCAGGAAGCTCGGCGGCATCGATCCCCGACACTACGATTCCGCAGCCGAACTGCACTATATCCCCCACCGCATCGTGCCGGAGCTCATCTACATGACCGACATGCCGGTGCGTCATTACGATTTCGATATCGCTGATCGCGCCAGCACGCTCCGGGATCAGGCCTCCTGGCTGTGGGCGCTGAGCGCGTTTTACGACTATTCCAACCCACGCAAGCGCGACAACTGGGACCATGTCTTCGGCTACCAGACGCCCTATGACGGCTCGATCATGGAGCAGAAATACAATCTGCTCGCCCGCCTGCTCGCGGGCGTCGTCCTCGACAATATCCGCGCCCAGCATGTGCGCGACGGCCATCTGGTCTCGCGCTGGTCGCCGAAATCGGGGCCGGGGCGCGAGGTCGCGATGCAGGATCTCGCGCTCGCCATCACCGCACTTGCCCGCTATGCGGAGGTGATGGACCTCGATTCCGGTCGCGCGCAGGCGGCGCGCGAGCTCATGCGCGGGGAAGCGATGCGTCTGTTGCAGCTTGTGGACGATAGCGGTCTCTATAGCGCACGCTATGACCTTGCCGCGGGCAGACCAACCGGGGACGGCACGGCGACGGCCCAGGCGTTTGCCATCCAGGCACTTATGGTCGCCCATCGCGCCACCGGCGAGGACCGTTTCCTCACAGCGGCACGGCGCACTGCCGAGGCATGGATCGCCACCTATTGGGATGCGGCGGCGGGCCTCTTCCGCAACCGCCCCGGCGACGATCATGTCGTCTACCGCCCGCACGATGTCGCAGCGATTCTCGCCGCCCTGCGCGAGCTGATCCTGGTCGATCGCGATCCCGAGATGCTCCAGAGGTTCAAGCTCTTCTTCGTGCAGAGCATCGACCGCAGTGGCCTCATGCAGTCGGAGGACATTTTCACCGGCGAGCGGATCGAGGCCGTGCGGGCTGGCGATACCGACAGCGACGGTGATGGCATTCCCTTCCTCGGCAGCGAGGCGGCGCATGGCGCGGCGCTCGTCTTCGCCTCCGCGGTGGGCTTCGATCTCGGCAAAGCCGACCCGTCGCTCGCGGCGGCGGAGCCTGCAACACCATCACCGCGCCCGGTGACGGGTGCCGCCATCTTCGCCGCCAACTGCGCCATCTGTCACGGCGAGGACGGTATTGGCAATGAAGGCCCGAAGCTGGTGGACAATCCCTATGTCCAGCTTACCGGCCATGAAGGAGTGGCACAGACGGTCGCCAACGGGCGCCTCGGCGTCGGCATGCCGGCATGGGGCGGCGTGCTCACCAGGGACGAGATCGACAAGGTGGTCGACTACATCCGCGGGCTCGGCGACGGTGGCTCGGCCGCCGGCAGCGGGAGCTGAGAGAGCGACAGGGGGGGCGGGCTGCGGCATCGCGGCGTCGGCAACGCGCCTTCCGCTTCCCCTTCATCGCCCGGGGCTCCGAATCCGGGTTAACGCGTGAGGTTTCCGAGGATTGAGGCGAGGTATCGGGTATTCCATCCGGCCATTTTTCTTCTTCTCCTGATGCATCGTTTGTTGCCGAGGTTTCGGACGAGGTTGATTGCGAAGTGGCGGACGAAGGCCATGTTCCGGGCGCCATGGCCTTTCTGGAGCCTTGACCGGTCGTCGCCGAAGACGACATCGCGGGTCCAGTGGAGGGCATTTTCGATCATCCGGTGGCTGCGCACGGCATGGGCGGCCGCATCGGCAGAGAGGGTGGCTTAGGAGATGAAGTATCCTGTATCGGTGCAGGAAGTCGAGATGAGCAGGCCCCAATCGGCGATCGCGTCATAGTCGCCACAGTCGCAGATCGTGCCGCAGACGACCAGAAACAGCACTTCCGGCAACGGATGGGCAAACCGTCACGCCTCGCGCGGGTCTTCAATGGTGGACAAATGCTCAAGAAGCGTCGCAAGGCGCGGCTTCTCTCCAGGGGGCAACGCTGTTACAGCCGTGGCAATCCTCCAAATCAGGGCGATTCAGGGAATCACACGCAGCATAAGCCGTAAACCGCGTTAACCCGGGTTCGCAGCCCCGGCTTGTCGCCGGTACGCATTGCCCGTGATGTGAAAGGGCGGCTATAAGCGCCCCATGTCCTTTGCCGATCTCAGGGAATTCGTCGCCCATCTGGAACAGCGGGGCGCGCTGGTGCGGGTCGCCGAGCCGGTCTCGACCAGGCTCGAGATGACCGAGATCGCCCGCCGCGTGATCGCGCGCCGGGGGCCGGCGATCCTGTTCGAGAATGCCGTCACCGGGGAGGGTGCCGCGGCGGAGATGCCGGTGCTCGTCAATCTCTTCGGCAGCGTCGAACGGGTGGCCGCAGGCATCGGGCGGGCGCCGCAAGAGCTGCGCGCGGTCGGCGAGACGCTCGCCTTTCTGCGCCAGCCGACACCGCCCCGGGGCCTGCGCGACGCCGTCGATCTGCTGCCGCTTGCCCGCAAGGCGATGGCGATGCGGCCGAAGCGGGTCAAGCGGGCGCCGTGCCAGGAGGTCGTGCTCGAGGGCGACGCGGTCGATCTCGAGCGGCTGCCGATCCAGACCTGCTGGCCCGGCGAGCCGGCGCCGCTCATCACCTGGCCGCTGGTGGTGACAAAGGGGCCAGGCGAGGGGCCCGAGGACGCACCCAATCTCGGCATCTACCGCATGCAGAAGCTGGGCTCACGGCGCGCTATCATGCGCTGGCTCGCGCATCGTGGCGGGGCCCAGCATTTCCGGCGCTGGAAGGCGGTGCGCCGCGAGCCCTTTCCTGTCGCCGTGGCGATCGGCAGCGATCCGGCGACCATTCTCGCCGCCGTGACGCCGGTTCCCGACACGCTGTCGGAATACCAGTTCGCCGGGCTCCTGCGCGGCAAGGCGGGGGAGCTTGTCGCCTGCCGGACGGTGCCGCTCGAGGTCCCGGCCAATGCCGAGATCGTGCTCGAGGGCCATGTCGATCTTGAGGAGACCGCACCCGAGGGGCCCTATGGCGATCACACCGGCTATTACAATGCGGTCGAGCGCTTTCCGGTCTTCACCCTGAGCGCCATCACCATGCGCCGGGAGCCGATCTATCTCTCGACCTACACGGGGCGCCCGCCCGACGAGCCGAGCGTGCTCGGCGAGGCGCTGAACGAGATTTTCATCCCGCTCCTGCGGCAACAGTTTCCGGAAATCGTCGATTTCTGGCTGCCGCCCGAGGGCTGTTCCTATCGCACCGCCGTCGTCAGCATGAAGAAGGCCTATGCCGGGCACGCGCGGCGCGTGATGATGGGGGTGTGGTCCTATCTGCGGCAGTTCCTCTATACAAAATTCGTTATCGTCGTGGATGACGATATCGATGTCCGCTCCTGGGAGGACGTGATGTGGGCGATCGCGACACGGATGGACCCCGTGCGCGACACGGTGCTGGTCGAGAACACGCCGATCGACTATCTCGACTTCGCCTCGCCGGTCGCGGGGCTCGGCGGCAAGATGGGACTCGATGCGACCAACAAGTGGCCCGGCGAGACGAACCGCGACTGGGGACGCAAGATCGAGATGGACGCGGCGATCATCCGCGCGATCGACGAGAGATGGCCGAAGCTCGGCCTCGACTGAGGGCTGTCCCTCGAATCAGGTGCGAATCAGGCGCGGATATCAACGCGGCCGCCGGGAGGCCCCTGCCGCCCGGCAATGCGCTCGGCATCGAAGCCCTCGCGATTGCGTCGCGCCTCAGCGCGGCGAGCATTGGCATCATCCTCGCGCTCGGAGCGTTCGCGAATCTCCGCACCCCGATTCTCGCGCGCTTCGGCCGCGCGATCGCCGGCGCCGGCATCGGCCGGGGTGCGGCTGACCGCGTCGGGTGACGCGCTTGCGCGCCGCGCTTGTGCCGAAAGCTCGACCACGACCCCTTCGCCGCGCTCGCCGCCGCGCGCCATCGAGCCGCCGCTCGACGGGCCGTTGCCCTCGCGGGCCGGAGGTGCCACCTGCTGGGCGTTGGGATTTCCGGCCAGACCCGAAAGGCCGCCATCGCCGATGAGTGCCATGCTCCGCTCCTTGTCCTGCGGCGCCGGCCGCGAAGGCCCTTTGCGCCAGTCTGCCCTGGATTCGAGCACCCAAACGTTAAGATTTGCTTAGGAATTGATGGCATTCGAATCGAAAGTCGGTGGTCGATCCTCAGCCGGTGCCGCCGACGACGAGCTCGTCAACGAGGAGCGTCGGCTGACCAACGCCCACGGGCACCGACTGTCCCGCCTTGCCGCAGGTGCCGACTCCCGGATCGAGGGCCATATCGTTGCCGATCATCCTGACCCTGGTGAGGACCTCCGGACCGTTGCCGATCAGTGTCGCACCCTTTAGCGGTTCGGCAAGCTTGCCGTTGCGGATGCGGTAGGCCTCGGTGCAGGAGAAGACAAACTTGCCGCTGGTGATGTCGACCTGGCCGCCGCCGAAATTGACCGCATAGACGCCGTCCCTTACGGCCGCAATGATCTCGTCGGGCTCGTGCGGGCCGGCGAGCATGAAGGTGTTGGTCATGCGCGGCATCGGCTGGTGCGCATGCGACTCGCGCCGGCCATTGCCCGTCGCCGGCATGCCCATCAGCCGCGCATTGAGCCGGTCCTGGAGATAGCCTTTGAGGATGCCGTCCTCGATCAGCACGGTGCGGCTCGTCGGCGTGCCCTCGTCGTCGACATTGAGCGAGCCGCGCCGCTCGGCGATCGTTCCGTCATCGACCACCGTGACCCCCGGTGCCGCGACGCGTTCTCCGAGAAGACTGGCAAAGGCCGAGGTCTTCTTGCGGTTGAAGTCGCCCTCGAGACCGTGGCCCACCGCCTCGTGCAAGAGGACCCCCGGCCAGCCGGGGCCGAGCACCACCGGCATGGTGCCCGCCGGCGCATCCCGGCTTTCGAGATTGACCTCGGCCATGCGCAGGGCATCATCGACATAGGCCTGCCAGCAGGCGCGGTCGAAAAAGGACTCGTCGCCATGGCGGCCGCCGCCGCCGTGGCTGCCGCTCTCCATGCGCTCGCCCGAGCGGAGCACGACCGACACATTGAGGCGCACGAGCGGTCGCACGTCGCGCACCCGGCGCCCGTCGGCGCGCAGGATCTCGACCACCTGCCAGGAGGCGCCGAGCGCGAGGCTTAGCTGCGCGACCCGCGGATCGCGCGCGCGGGCATAGGCGTCGATCTCCTCGAGCAGCGCGACCTTGGCCGCAAAATCCCGGCCCTCGACCGGATTGTCCGCACCATAGAGCCGCCGGTTGGTGCCCAATGGTGCGTCGATGGCCGCCGTCCTCTCGCTGCCCGCCGGCGCGGTGCGGACGGCGCGCACCGTTTCCGCGGCGCGCCGGATGGCCGCCTCGCTCAGCACATTGGCGTGGGCATATCCCGTCGTCTCGCCGGCAACGCCCCTGAGGCCGAAGCCTTCGGTGGTGTCGAAGGATGCCGACTTGAGACGGCCGTCGTCAAAGTGCAGTGATTCCGATTGCCCATACTCGAAAAAAAGCTCGCCGTCATCGAGATCGCCGAGCGCCTCGCCGACGATCCGCTCGACGCGCCCGCGATCAAGTCCCGCGGCCGAATAGAAGTCGTGATCCCTGTCGATTCCTGTCATCTCGGAACAGCCTCCGTTTCACCCAACATAGGTGGCCCCGGCCGGTCGGCCAAGTCCCGGTCTTCGAAGGGCTTTGCCGGGAACCGCTTGCACGGCCCGGGACATGGACGGGATGGCGCTGGCCCCGCCGTTCAGGTTCATTGTATGGGGGAGAGGGGCCGGTCAATTTGTCCCATCCTCGCGAATGGGGGATTGTCCTAGACTGGCAACGGCCCTAAAAGGCCCTCAGTGCGCGCCTTCAGGAGGGGCGCGCGAGAGAAGGTGAACCGAGAAGGATCATGATGACAGGCAAGCGAATGGGCGCCCTCGTCGCGCTCGCTGTCGCCATGACGGCAAATGTCGCCGCGGGGCAGGAAATTTCCAAGGCGCAGGATGGGCAGATGGGTTTCATGGCACCGGCGACGCCGGTCATGGAGCGCATCGAGAGCTTTCACAACGAGCTTCTCGTCATCATCACCGCCATCTGCGTTCTCGTTGCCCTCCTG
>JBHHTO010000023.1:0-18765 GCA_046753425.1 Rhodothalassiaceae bacterium
GCCGCGCCCAGGCGGCGGATCTGGCGGTCCATGCCGGGGAATCGCTCGACGAGCTCGTCGAGCGAACGGCGGTCGAAGCGGCACAGGCGGACGTCGCGCAGGGCCTCGGCCGAGAATTTGTAATGCTCCGACAGCGTGAGGCCGATGAAATCGCCTTCACCGAGAAAGCCGAGGATCTGCCGCCGGCCGTCGCTAGCGACGCGCGAGAGCACGACGTCACCGGAGATGATGTTGTAGACGTTTTCCGACGGGTCGCCCTCGAGGATCAGCGACTTTCCCTTCGGCAACTGGAAGCGTGTCGCCCGCGCGGCGAGGTGCCGGATTTCGTCGTCTTCGAGGCCCGAGCACAGAAAACTGTCGCGCGCCGGGCAGGACAGGCACATCACTTTCGGCGCGGCTGCCGACCAACCCGGTTGCCCTTCGGCCATCCTCTCTATCCCCTGGGGTGGCGGGCACCTTGGCGCGCCCGCTTCCTCGCGCGACATTAGTCTAATCATGAAGGCCGGAACAAGCCCCGGGCCAAGGGTACGACCCGGCACCGATGCAGCCGCGAGGCACCGGACCATTGCGTCAGGCCGCGCGCTCGCTCCCTGCGAATGTGTAGTACAGGGATTCCCCGTCGCGGGTGATCAGATGCGCCTTGATCAGATACCCCGCGTCATCGATCCAGAATTCATGGCTGAGACGGCCTTCGGCGGTCGCGAAAATGCGATAGCAGCGCGTGTCATAGGCCTGGCCATCGAGCTCGATGGTCATGCGGCCCTTGTAGACCAGCTTCGAGGGACGCAGCCGACCAGACAAGGTGTCGAGCAGAAGAAAGTCCTTCTCGCCCGAATCGATCCAGAAGTCGGGCTTGGTGAAGCTGCTCGGAACGACGTCGAGCGGCGCCGTTTCGGTGCCCTTGTCTGTGGCGACGATGACATGGTCGCCAACCGCACGCAAATCCACCTCTTCCTTCCGGCTGTTCTTCATCGTCGCGGTGAACATGCGCACGAGCCGGTCGTGATCCCAGAGCTCGTGACCGGCATGATCCATGCGGAAAACGGTCATGAAGGCGAATTTCACCCGGATACGGGTCGCGATCTCGACATCGCGCTGACCGTTCGGCGTGATCGTGTAGGAGACGATGTGGCGTCCGATTTCGCGACCCTTGCGCTCGATCGTGTAACTCAGCGAGGAGGCCTCCGGCACATGGTCGACCGCCACCGCGGGATGCAATGTCACCATCCCGGCGGTTGCCACCGCGGTCGTCAGGACCAGTTTCCGAAGCATTGCCGTCACGACACCTTTCGCCTCGTCGCAGCGTCATCCAATTGCAGCGATGAAGGGAAACTGACGAGCGATCCCCCGATTCGCGACCCCGCACCCTAGTCGATTCGGCGCTTTGGTTCCAGTCGCAATTGATGGGGCTTGGCCTCAAAGTCGTCGGAAGCTTGGTTAAGAAACGGTTTACAAAGGGAAATTGCAGCGCGGAAAAATCACGAATCCATCTGCTCTAGGGCGGCAACGGCGGCCCCGAAGCGGTCCTCATCGGCCGCGTCGACCCACAGATGCGGGGCGATGCGGATCCAGGATCCGCGCACGCTGACCCGGATGCCCGCATCGTGCCAGTGCCTCGCAATGGCCTGGGCCGGGATTTCAGGATGGCGCACTGCTATCAGATGCGGGCTGCGGCGCGCGGCTGGCGTGGCGATGAATCCCGCCCCCTCGAGCATGGCGATGAGGCGGCTGTTGAGCGTGGCGAGACTGCGCGCAATGGCCTCGACACCCCATTCAAGCACCAGACCGAGCCCTGCCTCGGCGAAAGGCATGAGGAGAAAGTTCGAGCGCTCGCCCATGTCGAAGCGGCGCGCGCCCGGCTGATAATCGTCGGCATAATGGACGAGACGACTGAAATCCTCGCTGCCGGCACGCGCGATCCAGTTCTCCTCGAGCGGCCGACCGTTGCGCCAGCGCGCGGCGACATGGAGATAGCCGAGCGCATAGGGGCCGAACAGCCATTTGTAGCCGGCAGCGACCGCGAAATCCGGGTCGATCTCGCGCATCGACACCGGCAGGGCGCCGAGCGACTGCGTGAGATCGAGAAAGAGCGCCGCTCCGACCTCACGTGTCGCCGCGCGAATGGCGCCGAGGTCAAGCACAACGCCGCTCGACCAGTGTACATGCGGAATTGCGACCAGTCCGATCCGCTCGCCGTGGCACTCGATGGCCTCGAGAAGCGCGGCCGTCCAGTCGCGCTCGGGCGGTCCGTCGAGCAGCACAACCGCCGCTTCGCGCTCGGCCGCGAGGCACTGCCAGCCATAGTAGTTGGACGGAAACTCCTCGGCCAGCGTGAGGATGATCTCGCCCCTGGCGAGCGGCAGATTGCGTGCCGCGGTGGCGACCGCATAGCTCACGGCAGGGACCAGTGCCACCGCGTCGGCCGCGCTGTCGAGGATGCGGGCGGCGAGGCTGCGGACCCGCTCCGAAGTGCTGAAAAAGTCCGCCGGGGTCACTTCCCAGGGCCGCAGGTGGCCGGCAAGCGCCTGCTCCGCAATGCGGGAGAAGGCGGTCGGAAAGGGGGTCATGTAGGCGGCATTGAGATAGCAGAGGTCACGAGGCAGGTCGAAACGGTCCCGTTGCGGCGGAAGGATCGGCATCAGGACGCTCCGGCCAGAACCTCGACCGGCAGCGGTGCCGTCGGCGGGGCAAGCCGGGCGTCGTCGAAATCCTCAAGCTCATTGGCCGCGATGATGGCCTGAAGCTCCGCGACATAGGCCTCGCCACGCTCGGAATAGGCGCGCAGGGCCGGCACCAGCGGTGAACCGTGCAGCGGCCTGCCCTCGGCACGCAGCGCGGCGCGAAGCTGGCGGAAGGCACGATAGGCGGGTGCCCGGTTGAGATTGTTCATATAGGCGCCGACGGAATCGATGAGAAAATCGAAGGCGCGAATGCGGTGGCGCTTCCCTTCCTCCCGCCGCTCGGGCACGATGCCGTCATGCGACGCATTCCAGGTCCACTGGCCGTAAAGGGCAAAGCGCGACTGCCCCCATCCCGACTCGATGGCCGCCTGGGCGAGGGCAATCGAGGGCGGCACGATATCGACGCGGCGCTTGAGGCGCGCGAAATCGATATCCTCGGGCGCGCGCCCGCGGCGGAGGCCATAGCGCTTGGCAAGCGCGCCCAGCCAATGCCGCTCCCAGTCATCGAGGCGCTGTCCGCTGCGGACCTTTGTCTCGAGCGCAAGGAGGCGTTTGCGATCCTCGGCGATCAGCTCATTGACCCTGAGGACGAGCGGCAGGATGCTGGCAAAGAACAGGCGCTTGCGTGCCGCCACGTCCTGGACGCGGTCAAGGTCGTCGGGGAGGGCGGCGAGGAAGCGGCGTGGCACCGGCGCGCCACTTCGTGCCTGCGCCGGGTGGTAGCCGAGTGTGTCAATGAGAGCCGTGGCGTCCGCGGGCGGCGGCAGATGCCGCTCATAGGCGATCCGTTCCGCGAAATAGGCGCGCTCATGCGCCCTGTTCACCTGCCAGACCCCAAGCGGCACCGGAAGCGTGAGACCGAGCGCCAGCAGAATCGTGAAAACTGCCTCAATCATTCTGCGACCCATTGCCCGCATCCCCGCGCCCGAATCCCGCGGTGTCCGCCATCACCGACTGCCGCGCGCTGAGGTGGCTTGCCCTCCCCCGAATGTCAATCTCGAACACCGGATTCATCAACATATTGACAGGGAATTCCCGCAATTCGCAAGATGTTGCCCTCAGGGCGGGCGCCTTTTGTGCCCGAAATCTCAGGGGGAGTGTGTCTGTGTCCGCAATTCCGCAACAGTCCAGCGGCGCGCATATTATTGTACTCGGAAACGAAAAGGGTGGATCGGGGAAATCGACGACGGCGATGCATCTCGTCATCGGCCTCATGAGCGACGGCTATCGGGTCGCCGCGCTCGATCTCGACGTCCGCCAGCGCAGCCTCACGCGCTATCTCGAGAACCGCGCCCGCTTTGCCGCGGATTCGGGGCTGGCGCTGTCCGAGCCCATCCATCGCGTGCTGGCACATGCGGCGGCCGATACGCGGCGCGCTGCCGAAAGCGAGGAGCAGGCGGCGTTCGAACAGGCGCTTTCAGACCTGAGAACGGGGCACGATGTGGTGGTCATCGACTGTCCGGGCAACGACACCCATCTGGCGCGGCTCGCGCATGCGGAGGCGGACACGCTGGTGACGCCGCTCAATGACAGTTTCGTCGATCTCGACCTCCTCGCCCGTGTCAACCGCGACACGCTCGCGGTCGAGAGCCCGAGCCTTTATGCCGAGCTCGTATGGGAGGCGAAGAAGCGGAAGGCGGCGCGCGGGCGCGGACCGATCGACTGGGTGGTGATGCGCAGCCGTACGGCGAGCCTCAATGCCCGCAACAAGGCGCGCGTCGAGCGCGTGCTGCGGGCGCTGGCAAAACGAATCGGATTCCGCTTCGTCCCCGGCCTGAGCGAACGCGTGATCTATCGCGAGCTGTTCCTCAAGGGCCTGACCCTCATCGACTTCGGCAGGTCGCAGACCCCTGTCCCGGGACGGTCCATGACCATGAGCCATGTCGCGGCCCGTCTCGAGTTGCGCCGGCTCATCGACGCCCTCGAGCTGCCGCCGCCACCGCGGATGCTGGACGCCGCCGAATAGCCGGCGCTTGCTCTTGGCCGCGCGCGGGCCCATCTTTTCCCTCATGAACAAGGATCTGCCACGCGCACCGCGGGGAGGCGGCACCTCCCCTGCCGATCCGCGAGAGGCCATCGACGCCTTTCTCGCCGATCTCGAAACGCGGCCGGTGCGGCGGGGCGATCATCGGCGCGGCCGGCTCGTTTTCGCCCTCGATGCGACGATGAGCCGGCAACCGGCCTGGGACCGGGCCTGCGCCATTCAGGGCGAAATGTTCGAGGCCGCCGCGGCGATTGGCGGACTGTCGGTGCAGTTGGTCTATTTTCGTGGCCTTCGCGAGTGCAAGGCGAGCCGCTGGCAGGATGATGCGGCGGGTCTCGCGCGGCTGATGAGCCGGGTCGCCTGCCGCGGCGGCTATACCCAGATCGGCCGCGTGCTCACGCATGTGCTCAAGGAAGCGGGCCGCGCGCCGGTCGACGCTGCCATCTTCGTCGGCGATGCCTGCGAGGAGGCGGCGGATCGTCTCTGCGCGCTGGCCGGCGAGCTCGGCGTTCACGGCATCCCGCTCTTTCTCTTTCACGAAGGCTCCGATCTGGTGGCGGCACGGGCCTTTGCCGAGATGGCCCGGCTGTCGGGCGGCGCCTGCGTTCCCTTCGATTCCCGCAGCGCCGATCAGTTGCGCGATCTCCTGCGTGCCGTCGCCACCTACGCCGCGGGCGGCGCACCGGCGCTGCTCGCTCACGCCGAGGGCTCGGCCGCCGGCCGGCGCCTGATCGAGCAGATGCGGCGGTAGCGCTCCGATGGCCTGGTTCTTCATCGGACTGGCGCTCCTGCTGCTTCTCGTCGCGGCCCTCTACTGGCTTGCCTATTCCGAGCCGCAAAGGATTGGCAGGGCGGTGGCAGCGGTGATTCTCATCCTGCTCGCCATCCTCGTCATCGCGCTCGCCCTGAGCGGCCGGCTGGCGGCCTCGCTGCCGGGTCTACTGGCGCTGGGCTGGGGACTTCTGGGCTGGAAACGCCTGGTGTCGCTGATCGCCGCACGCGCATCCTGGTTCCGGCCTGATGCCGAGGGCGGATCCGGTGCGGCCCCGCAGCGCTCGACGGTGCGCACCGCCTGGCTCGAGATGGTGCTCGATCATGACAATCACAGCCTCGACGGAACCGTGCTTCAGGGAGCGGCCGCGGGCCGCCGGCTGTCGGACATGTCGCTCGACGAGCTGCTCGCGCTTCATGCTGTGCTCAGCGAGGCGGACGCGGACAGCCGGCGCCTGCTCGAGGCCTATCTCGATCGGGTACATGGCGCGGAATGGCGGGCGGCGGGCGGGACGGCGCATCGCCAGGAGGCGCCATCCACCGACGCGAGCGGCATGACCGATGCCGAGGCGCTGGCCATTCTCGGCCTCGCGCCCGGCGCAGACCGCGAGGCGATCCGCAAGGCGCATCGCCGGCTGATGCAGAAGCTCCACCCCGATCATGGCGGCAGCGACTATTTCGCGGCCAAGATCAACGCCGCCAAGGAGCATCTTCTCAGGCGCCGATGAAGGCATCGGGCAACGCGCCTCTTGCCCCGGCGCGCCGCGCGGGCTATCGCCGGGACAGGCGGTTGGGAATGCAGCGAGGGACGTCGATGACACGGCCGGACATGTCACGCGAGGGCTTCGTGCCGCACGACTTCGATTCCACGATCCTGCGCGAATACGATATTCGCGGCATCGTCGGCGAGACCCTGGGCGATAGCGATGCGCGGGCGCTCGGCCAGAGCTTCGGCACGCGCGTCCGGCGCCAGGGCGGGCGGCGGGTGGTGCTCGGATTCGACGGGCGCCTCAGCTCCCCCGGCCTTGCGGCGGCACTCGCCGAGGGGCTCTGCGCCGCCGGCGTCGACGTCGACCGCATCGGGCTCGGGCCCACCCCGATGCTCTATTACGCGGTCCATGCGTGCGAGGCCGACGGCGGCATCATGGTCACCGGCTCGCACAATCCGCCCGACTATAACGGCTTCAAGATGATGCTCGGCACCAAGCCGGTCTATGGTGAGACGATCCGCGCGCTCGGCGCGATGGCGGTCGCCGGCGACGTCGAATCGGGCAAGGGATCGCTGTGCGATGTCGCCCTCTTCGACGACTATGTCGAGCGTCTGCTGGCCGATTTCGGCGGCAGCGCCATGAACGTCGTCTGGGATCCCGGCAACGGCGCTGCCGGTGCCGCGGTCGAGGCACTCGTGGCGCGCCTGCCGGGCCGGCACAAGGTGATCAATGGCGTGGTCGACGGCACCTTTCCTAACCACCACCCCGATCCGACGGTGGAAGCGAATCTGGCGCAGTTGAAGACGGAGGTACGCGAGGGCGGCTTCGATCTCGGGCTCGCCTTCGACGGCGACGGCGACCGGATCGGCGCCGTCGACCGGTTCGGCCGTGTCGTATGGGGCGACCAGATTCTGCTCATTCTCGCCCGGCATCTGCTGCGCGAGCTTCCGGGCGCGACGATCATCGCCGACGTCAAGGCGAGCCAGGTCCTGTTTGACGGCATCGCCGCGGCCGGCGGCAAGCCGCTGATGTGGAAGACGGGGCATTCGCTGATCAAGACCAAGATGGCCGAGACCGGCGCGCCACTTGCCGGCGAGATGAGCGGGCATATCTTTTTCCGGCACCGCTTCTATGGCCATGACGACGCGCTGTATGCGGCGCTGCGGCTGCTCGAGGCGATCGCCGCGCAGGGCGGCGATCTGGCCGGCTTGCGCAACGGCCTGCCGCGCATCGTCAACACGCCGGAGCTGCGTTTCCCCTGTCCTGAAGAGAGAAAGGTCCCGGTGATCGAGGCGGTGCGCGAGCGGCTCGCCGCCGCCGGGGCCGAGGTCATTACCGTCGACGGTGTGCGGGTGATCGAGCCCGAGGGCTGGTGGCTGCTCCGCGCCTCGAACACGCAGGATGTGCTTGTTGCACGGGTGGAGGCCGTCGACGCACCGGGCCTCGAGCGGCTCAAGGGATCGCTCAGGGAGGCGCTGGCCAGCGCCGGCATGACGCCGCCCGGGGACCTCTGACCGCCGCCTTGCGCCGGGACACCGCGCGACCTAGGATGTTCCCGGTGCGTTCTCGCAATCGGGAGACGACATGAGCGACGCCCTGCTTCTGCTTCTGGTCGCGATCGGGGGCCTGGTCGCGGGCCTTGCTGTCGGCTGGTTTCTCGGCACGCGCGCGATGGCGCGTCTCGCCGACGAGCAGGCGCGGGCGATCGAGGATCTGACGGCGCGGCTCGAAGCGGCGCGCGAGGAGCTCGTCCGCTATCGCGAGGAGGCGGCAGCGCAAAAGGCGACGCTCGAGGCCCGCGAGGCGGCGGTCGAGAAGGAGCGGTCGGCGCTGGTGGCGCTGCGCGGCGAGCTCGAGGAGAAGTTCAAGGCGCTGGCCAGCGAGACCTTCAAGGCGAGCCAGAAATCCTTTCTTGCGCTCGCGGAAGAAGCCTTCAAGCGCCATAGCGGCGATGCCGGGGCGGATCTCGAGAAGCGCCAGCAGGCGATCGCGCAGCTTCTCGCGCCGATGCAGGAGAGCCTCAAGCGCTATGAGGAGAATCTGGCGCGCATCGAGAAGGCGCGCAACGAGGCCTATGGCTCGCTGTCGGCGGAGCTCCGGAATGTGCTCGAGGCACAGGCCGGCGTGCAGAAGGAGGCGGCGCGGCTCGTCAACGCGCTCCGCGCGCAGCCCAAGACCCGCGGCCGCTGGGGCGAGCATCAGCTCCAGAGAGTGATGGAGCTCGCCGGCATGACCGAGCATGTCGACTATGAGACGCAGCAGGCGTTCTCCGACGACGCCGCGCGGCGCCTCGTCCCCGACGCGATCATGCACCTGCCCGGCGGACGGACCATCGTTATCGACGCCAAGACGTCGATGTCGGCCTATTTCGACGCTGTCGAGGCAGTCGACGAGGAAACGCGCGAGACCTATCTCGTCAAGCACGCGCGCGAGATTCGCGCCCATGTCAAGCAGCTCGGCGCCAAGTCCTACTGGCAGGCGCTGGCCGAGACGCCCGACTTTGTCGCCATGTTCATACCGGGGGAGAATTTTTTCGCCGCCGCCATGGAGCGCGACCCCGAGCTCTTCGAGGACGCGATCGCGAACCGGGTGCTGATCGTCACCCCGACGACGCTGATCGCGCTCGCCAAGGCCGTCGCCTTCGGCTGGCGGCAGGAGGCGATGGCCGAGAATGCACGCGAAGTGGCGGCGCTCGGCCGCGACCTGTACAAACGCCTTGCCACCATGGGCGAGCATGTGGCGCGCACCGGCAAGGGGCTCGAGGGGGCGGTCCGGGCCTATAACGCGATGATCGGCAGCCTCGAGAGCATGGTCCTGCCGCAGGCCCGACGCTTCCGCGATCTCAAGGTCGAGGGGACGAGCGCTGACATCGAGTCACTCGGTCCCGTCACCCTCGAGCCACGGCGCCTCGCGGCGCGCGAGCTCACCGCACCAGCGGACCGCGCATCGGACGACAAGGCGGCGCAGTAGCGGCCGGCAACGGGTGATCCTTCCGGACTGTCCGTGCCCCTGCGCCGATCCCCCGTCCGCCCTCCGACAGGGTGCGGGGGGTGGGGCGTCAGCTCTGCGGGTCGCTTGTGCCCATGTCCGCGGCGGCCTCGATCCGCTCCATGTCTTCGTCCGAGAGGCCGAAATGGTGCCCCACCTCGTGGATCAGCACATGGCGCACGAGATGGTCGAGCGTCTCGTCGGAATCCGCCCAGTAATCGAGGATCGGGCGGCGGTAGAGGAAGATCATGTCCGGCGCGGTCGGCACATCGAGGCTGCTCTTTTCCGCGAGGCTGACGCCCTGATAGAGGCCGAGAAGCCCGAAGGGGTCATCCTCCATGCCGAGATCGCGCAGTGTTTCCGCGTCGGGAAACTCGACGACGCGGAAAACGACGCCCGCCAGATGCGACCGCAGAGGATCGGGGATGGTCGCCACCGCGGCCGCGGCCAGTGCCGCGATCTCGTCGGCGCTCGGGGCACGGCGGCCATGCCAGGCCGAGGGCGGGGCTTGCATCCGGGCCATCGCGGCATCACCCTCGGGGAGAAAGGGAGGCGTGGATCATGGTCGAGAAACTGACGCCAGAGGCGCGCACGCAAGCACTTGCCAGACTTGCCGGATGGTCGGAGGTGGAAGGACGCGACGCCATTGCGAAAACCTACCGCTTCGGGGACTTCAATGCGGCCTTCGGCTTCATGAGCCGGGTCGCGCTTCTCGCCGAGAAGATGGACCACCATCCGGAATGGTTCAATGTCTATAACCGCGTCGAGGTGACGCTCACCACCCACGATGCCGGTGGCGTGAGCGAACGGGATATCAGGATGGCGCGGGCCATGGACCGCTTCGCGGCCGCCCTTCAGTCCGCGTCCGGCTCCTCCGGCCGCTGATGGCGGCTGACAAGCGGGATCTGGCTGAGCGCGAAGACGAAGGTGAGCGGCAACACAGCGAAGGTCTTGAAGGCGACCCAGCCGTCGGTCGAGACATGGCGCCAGACGATCTCGTTGAGGACCGCGAGCGCAAGGAAGAAAAGCGCCCAGTTGCGGGTCAGCACCTGCCAGCCGCGGTCCTCCATGGCCGGAAAGGCCTGATCGAACAGGGTCCTGAGAAAGAGCCGTCCCGTTCGCATGCCGGCATAGAGAACGATCGCGAAAAAGGCGTAGATCACGGTCGGCTTGATCTTGATGAAGGTCGCATCCTGTAGCCACAAGGTGAGCGAGCCGAACACCAGCACCAGCGCGGTCGAGACCCAGAGCATCGGTGCCACATGCCGCGTCGCGTGCCAGCTATAGGCGATCGCTGCCACCATCGCCGCCATGAAGGCCGCGGTGGCGGCGAAAATGCCCGCCTGCCAGTTGACGAGGAAGAAAAGGAGCAGCGGCCCGAGCTCGATCACCAGCTTCCGCATGCCGGCAGCGGGCCTTGCTGTCTTGTCCGCGGACGATTCCGTCATGCCTTCAGTGCCCCGAGATGCTGTCGCGCACGACGCCATATTGACCGCCCCAGGCATCGGTCATCTCGCTGCGGATGCGCCACAGCTCGGGAAAGAAACGGGTTCTGAGGCCGTCCTTCAAGAGCTCCACCGAGCGGCCCTTGAGCGATTTCGCGTCCATGCCGATGGTGCGGTGGATGAGCTGGATATGGTGATAGCGGAATTTCTGGAACAGCTCGTCGAACTCGGCCAGCGCCTCGGCGACCATATAGGCGTCGCCATGATCGTATCGCGAATCGTAGATCGCCTCGACGCTGAGGCCGTCGGGCTCGAGATAATGCGCGACGAAGCTCTCCCAGAGCGGCTTCGGCATCCTGAGGAGCGTGCGGAAGCCCGGCGACTCCTGCCCCGAGCCGTTGCCGAGCTGGAGCCGGATCTCCTGGTACTCCTTCGGTGACATGGTCTCGAGCAGGCCGAGCTGTTCGGTCATCAACCTCAGGATGCGGTGCACGCGGCCGAACAGCGTCAGCACCCGGTTGGTGTGGCGCTCGCCGAGATGGTCGTCGATGTCGAGCAGCGTATAGGCAAGGAGCTTCATCCACAGCTCCTCGACCTGATGCACGATCTGGAATTGCAGCTCGTCGTGATTGCAGAAGGCGTCATAGTCCTTCTGCGCACTCAGGATCTGCGGCGTGTTGAGATAAATCTCGTAGTCGAGATCGCCGCTGCCCGCCATCAGCTCGTAGAAATGCGCACGATCCATTGATCGCTCCCTTCACCTGCCTTGCAAGGCACCCTGCCCGGTGGGTGCCGTTCCGCCCTTCTCAAGCCTTGGGGTCTTTCGCACCGGATTGCAAGGGGCTGCCGGCCATCAGCCGGTCCTCGGGATAGCGCGTGAAGTCGTAGCCATAATCGCGGATGAGCGCCGCACGTTCGCGATTGCCTGCCGCCGCACGGGGTTCGATGCCATAACCGTCCATCATCCGGTTGTAGAGACCGAACAGTGCGACGACGGCAATCGCGTCCTCGACCGCGGCCTCGCTCCAGCCCGCAGCGCCAAGATCCGCGACATCGCCGGCGACGATGCGCGACGGCGTATCGGTCAGCTTGCGGCAGAAGGCGAGCAGCGCCCGGAGCGGCGCGTCCACCGGGGCCTTTTCGGGATCGTCGAGCAAGGCGCGCAGGAGATCGGGGTCGATGCCATGCGATTCGGCAAAGGCGACGTGGGCGCCGAAACAGTAGCGACAGCCATTGAGCCCCGAGACATAGGCGGCGATGAGCTCGCGGGTGCCGCGATCGAGCGGCGAGGGGCCGCACATCACCTCGTCGGTGAGCCGCGCCAGCGGCGCAAACCGGTCGGGCCGGCGCGCCATCAGCTCGGCCATGGTGGCGCCGTCGGCGAGAAAGGAGAAATGGGGCATCGTGGCCCTCCTTTCCGGATGCCCCGACAGGGCGCTCAGCTCAGGTCGATGTCGGGGGCATCCTCCTGCTTCATGCCGATGATGTTGTAGCCGGCATCGACATGATGGATCTCGCCGGTGACGCTGGCGGCAAGGTCGGAGAGGAGATAGAGCCCGGCGCCGCCGACATCGTCGATGGTCACCGTGCGCCGCTGCGGCGCATTGAGCTCGTTCCATTTGAGGATATAGCGGAAATCGCCGACACCGGCGGCCGCAAGGGTCTTGATCGGACCCGCCGAGATGGCATTGACGCGCACGCCCTTGGCGCCGAGATCATTGGCCAGATAACGCACGCTCGCCTCGAGCGCCGCCTTGGCGAGCGCCATCACATTGTAGTGCGGCACCACCTTTTCGGCGCCGTAATAGCTGAGCGTGAGCAGGCTTCCGCCCGGGTTCAGCAGGGGCTCGGCGCGCCGGGCGACGGCGGTGAAGGAGTAGCAGCTCACGTCCATCGTATGGAGAAAGTTTTCGCGGCTGGTGTCGATATAGCGGCCGCGCAGCTCGTTCTTGTCGGAAAAACCGATGGCGTGGACGAGAAAGTCGAGGCTGCCCCAGCGTCCGGCGATGGCGGCAAAGACGGCGTCGATCGAGGCCGGGTCGCTGACGTCGCAGGTAAGGAGGAAATCCGAGCCGACGCTCTCGGCGAGCGGGCGCACCCGCCTTTCGAGTGCCTCGCCCTGATAGGTAAAGGCCAGCGTCGCCCCTTCCGCAGCCACCCGCCGGGCGATCCCCCAGGCCAGCGAGCGGTCATTGGCCACGCCCATGATGAGGCCCCGTTTTCCTGCGAGAAGCGACCCCGTGGTCGTCATGTCCGCGATCCTCTTTCTGCCGACAGGGAAGGTGCCGGCATCCTACACATCGCGCCCTGACGGTCAATCGCCGGTGGCGCCGTCCCCGGCGGTCGCCGTGCGACCGCGGCTGCGGCTGTAGCAGGCGTTGAGATGGGCGCCGAGGATGAAGGCAGCGGCGACGAGATAGAGGAAAAGCTCGAGCAGGACGAGGCCGGCGAGGCTGCCATAGATGAGATCATAGCGCGCCGCGTACTCAAGATAGAGCGCCATGCCCTTTGCCAGCGCCAGCCATACGAGCAGGGTGAGAAGGGCGCCCGGCAGATAGTAGCGCCGCTGTCCCGGCATGCGCGGTGCGAACAGGCGATAGGCCACAAGCGGCGTCAGGAACATGAGCAGCGGCGCGAAGACGACGCGGCCGACGAGGCTGAGATCATGAACGATGGCGGGCAGGGGCAGCCAGCTTTCGACGAGGCTGATAAGCGGTGGCAGGAAGACGGTCAGCGCGGTGACAAGAATGATGGCGAGCGATCCGACGAGGACGATGACAAGATCGGCGATGGCACGTCGCCACAGGGGTGCTGCATAGTCCCAGCTTCCATAGGCATGGATGACGGTCCGCCGCGCCGCCTCGAGGCCGTTGATCGAACTGTAGAGCGCGAGCAGGACGGCGCCCGTGAGCACGCCGCGGTCGGTGGCCTCGACGAGGCGGCGGATCGCCGGCCCGAGTGCGCCCGATACCGGCTCGGGCAGGTTCATGAGGAGAAAATCGATCGCCTCATGTCCGGCGGCGGTCTGTCCGAACAGGCCCGACAGGGAGAGCAGGAAGATGAGGAATGGAAAGAGCGCGAGCGTGCCGAGGAAGGCGAGATTGCCGGCGTGCTCGGGCCCCTGATCGACGAAGAAGCGGGCCAGCGCCTGCCACAGGAGTGCCGCATGTGCCCCTACCCGTCTCATGGCACGGCGGTCAGAGTTTCAGCTTGTCGCGCACGCGGTAGTTGTGCGTCGCCGCCCAGTCCCGGATCGCCGCCTCGAGATAGGGGTCGGGCTTGTCGGGCAGCACGATGCGGAGCGTGATATAGAGATCGCCCGCCGTGCGCCCGCGCTTCACGCCCTTGCCCTTGAGCCGCAACTTCTTGCCGCTCGAGGCGTTCTTCGGAATGGTCAGGGCGACGGCGCCGTCGACGGTCGGAATCGAGACCTTGGCACCGAGCACCGCCTCGTCGACGGTGATCGGCAGGTCGAGATGGAGATCGTCGCCCTTGCGCGTGAAATAGGGGTGCGGCTCGACCTCGATCGTGACCAGCGCATCGCCCGGCGGTCCGCCGAGGATGCCGGGCTCGCCCTGTCCGGATAGGCGGATCTGCTGCCCGTCGCGGACGCCGGCGGGGATCCTGACGTCGAGGGTCTTGCCGTTCGACAGGGTCACGCGGCGGGTCGCGCCCCTCAGGGCATCGGCAAAGCCGATCCTGAGACGGTAGCTGACGTCATGCCCGCGGCGTACGCGCGGCCGGCGGCTGCGGGTGCGGGTGAAGCCGAACAGATCGGCGAAAAGATCCTCGGCGTCGGTGAACTCCGCCCCTCCGCCGCCGCCGGGGTGGAAACCATGGAATTCGTACGAGCGGCCACCGGCATGGGCGCCCGCAAAGGGTGCCCGCTCATTGCCCTGCTCGTCGATCTCGCCGCGGTCGTAGCGCTGCCGCTTCTCCTTGTCGCCGAGGATCGAATAGGCGGCGGACACCTCCTTGAAGCGCTCGGCCACCTTCTCATCGCCCTTGTGCCGGTCGGGGTGCAGTTCTTTCGCCAGCTTGCGATAGGCCTTCTTGATGTCGGCCTCGCTCGCATTTCGCGAAACACCCAGAATCGAATAGAGATCCTTCATCCCGGCCCCTCAATTCCTGTTCCGCTGTCCCCGATGCGGGATCAGAGATAGGATAGCCACCCGGGAGGGTAAAGGGCAGATACGGATTTGTCCGGCCGGGTGCGGCGGCGATTTCGCGTCTGGCACCGCCGCGCCGATCTCGTCTATAGGGACATGGCAGGCGCCCGCAATTTGACAGGTGAGGTCATGAACATGCTATCCGCTAGCGATCCCTTTGCGCTTTTCGAGTCCTGGTTCGCCGAGGCCGAGGCACAGGAGCCGCGCGACGCGAACGCGATGATCCTCGCCACCGCCGATGCGCGGGGACGTCCCTCGGCGCGGGCCGTCCTGCTCAAGGCGTGGGATGCGCGCGGCTTTGTCTTCTACACCAATCTCGACAGCCGCAAGGGGCGGGAGCTTGCCGCCAACCCCCAGGCGGCGCTGCTCTTCTACTGGAAGAGCCTGTCGCGCCAGATCCGCATCGAAGGCGGGACATCGCTTGTCGATGAGGCCGAGGCCGATGCCTATTTCGCGACCCGTCCGCGCGAGAGCCAGCTTGCCGCCTGGGCCTCGCGGCAGTCGGAGGTCATGCCCGAGGGGCGGGCGAGCTTCGAGCGGGCGCTGGCCGAGGTGGGCGCACGCTTCGAGGGGCGGGAGGTGCCGCGACCGCCGCGCTGGTCCGGCTACCGGCTGGCGCCCGACTATTTCGAATTCTGGCGTGAGGAGCGCTTCCGCATGCACGACCGGCAGGCCTTCACGCGGCGGGCCGACGGGGGCTGGGAGATCGGCTATCTCTATCCCTGAGCCAGCGGCGCGGACGGCGATGAGCGACTGGCCGCACCATGTGACGGACCGGCGCGGCCGCTATATGCGCGCCGCCCTCGGCCTTGCGCTGACGCTCGCCAAGGGGGGCGTGTGGTATCTCACCGGCTCGGTCACCATGCTGGCATCGCTCGCCGATTCGGTGCTCGATCTGAGCGCCGCCCTCATCACCTTTCTCGGCGTCCGTACCGCGCTCATGCCGCCCGATGCGGAGCATCGTTTCGGCCATGGCAAGGCCGAGGGTCTGGCGGCCCTTGCGCAGGGGGCCATCATGCTTGGCTCCGCCGCCTTCCTGCTCCTGCAGTCGGCGGGGCGCATCGTCACGCCGCGCCCGGTGGAGATGGCCTGGAGCGCCATCGCCGTCTCCCTGCTCGCCATCGGGCTCACCTTCGCGCTGCTCGTCTTCCAGCGCTTCGTGATCCGCCGCACCGGTTCGCTCGCCATTCGCGCCGACAGCCTCCACTATGGCGGCGACTTCCTTCTCAATCTCGCGGCGATCGCGGGCATCGCGCTCGCCGCCTATGGCGGTTTCCCGCGCGCGGACGGGCTGTTCGGTGCCGGCATCTCGGTCTTCATCGCGGTGCAGGCCTGGCGCGTCGGTCGCAGTGCGGTCGACATGCTGATGGACCGGGAACTGTCGGGCGAGGCACGCGAGACGATCTTCAATATCGCACTTGGCAACCGGCAGGTGCGCGGCCTTCATGACCTCAAGACCCGTGGCGCGGGCCTTCGCGACTTCATTCAGCTCCATCTTGAGGTCGACCCGCATCTCAGTCTGAAGCAGGCGCATCTTGTCGCGCTCGAGGTGGAGGCGGCCCTGAGCGAGGCCTTTCCCGATGCCGAGATCATCATCTATGTCGATCCCGCCGGCTTTGAGAAGCCCAATCTGACGGTCCGGGAACTTGGTCATCCCGAAGCCGGGGCGATCGGGTCTGGCGCCCGGGAGCACGAGCGGCTATGACGATTCGGTTGAGGCCGCGGGACCGTTCGATGATCGTGCTGTTTGGCTTGAAGAACTGCGACCGGTGCCGGGCGGCGCGCCGCTGGCTCGAGGGCCGGGGATATGCGCTCCGCTTCGTCGATCTGAGAGTCACGCCGCCCGACGGGGCGCTACTCGATCGCTGGATCGATGCCGCGGGACTTGAGACCATCCTCAACCGGCGCAGCCGCACCTGGGCGGCGCTGACGCCGGAGGACCGGGTGGTCAGCGACCCCGCCGCGCTGCGCGCGCTCCTGCTGGCGCAGCCGACACTGATCAAGCGCCCGGTCATTGATCTCGGCCGCCGGGTCGTCGTCGGCTTTTCGCCGGCGATAGAGGCGGAACTGGAGCGGGTGCTGGAGAGGCAGACGTGATTCGGATTGCATTCCTGCAGATCGACGCCTTCGCCGAGGTTCCCTTCAAGGGCAATCCGGCGGCCGTTTGCCCGCTCGACGACTGGTTGCCCGACGATGTCCTGCAGGCCATTGCGGCCGAGAACAATCTGTCGGAGACGGCATTCTTCGTGCCTTCCGACAGCGACGATGTCGACTTCGACCTGCGCTGGTTCACGCCTGCGCTCGAGGTCGATCTCTGCGGCCACGCGACGCTCGCCGCGGGCCACGCGATCCTCAGCAATCTGCGCGGACGGGGAGAAGCGGTGCGCTTTGCCACGCAATCGGGCGAGCTCGTCGTCACCCGCGATGGCGACCGGCTGTCACTCGACTTCCCGCTTCGCACGCCGGGGCCCTGCGCCCCGCCCGCGGGGCTGGTCGAGGCCATGGGCCAGCCACCGGCCGCGATTCTCGGCGGCGGCCGCGATTATCTGCTGGTCTATGAGGACGAGGCCGCGATCCGGGCGCTCGCGCCCGATTTCGCCGCTCTTCGCACATTCGGGCTGCACGGCTTCATCGCCACCGCACCGGGCCGCGATGTGGACTTCGTCTCGCGCTGTTTCTTCCCCGCCTTTGGCATTCCCGAGGACCCCGTCACCGGCTCGGCGCACTGCGTCTCCGCTCCCTATTGGGCGCAGCGTCTGGACAAGGACACGCTCGAGGCCGTACAGCTCTCGGCGCGGGGCGGCCGGCTCTGGCTTCGGATCGACGATGACCGTGTCCACATTGCCGGCCACTGCGTCGAGGTGATTGCCGGCGAGATGCTCGTGCCCGAGACGCTTTGAAGGCGCCGCGGGGCGGTTCCAGGGGAGTTGCAGACAGAAATGTCGATCATCGTGGCGGAGGCGCTGGAAAAGACCTATCCGGGTCCGGTCGAGGCGGTGCGCGGCATCTCCTTCTCGGTCGAGGAGGGGGAGATCTTCGCGCTTCTCGGCCCCAATGGCGCCGGCAAGTCATCGACCGTCCGCATGCTGGCGACACTGGCGCGGCCGACCGCGGGCCGTGCCATGGTGGCCGGCCATGACACGGTGCGCGAGCCGGCCGCGGTGCGCCGCGAGATCGGCTATGTGGCGCAATCCTCGACCGTCGACGAGCAATTGACGGGGGTCGAGAATCTGCGTCTTCAGGGACGGCTCTTCGGGATGCGCGGCGCGGCGCTCCGCCAGCGGGCCGACGCGCTGCTCGGGCTGCTTGATCTTGAGGAGGCGGCAGGCCGTCTGGCGCGCACCTATTCGGGCGGCATGCGCCGGCGGCTCGATCTTGCCATGGGCCTCATCCACCGCCCGCGGGTGCTCTTTCTTGACGAGCCCTCGGCCGGACTCGACCCCGAAAGCCGTGCCACCCTGTGGAGCGAAGTGACGCGGCTCGCGCGTGAGGACGGAATCACGGTCCTCCTCACCACGCATTATCTCGAGGAGGCCGACCGGTACGCCCGGCGGGTGGCGATCGTCGACAAGGGTCGGATCGTGGCGGAAGGCACGCCGGCGGAACTCAAGGCCCGCCTCGAGGGTGATGCGGTCGATATCCGGCTCGGCGACGCCGCGGCGGTGGCGGCGGCGCAGGCACGGCTTGGAGGGCTCGACGGCATCCGCAAGACGCTCGTCGACGGCACCGCGCTGCATATCCGCGTGCCCGACGGTGCGCGGGCGATTCCGGCCATCGTGGCGGCGCTCGACGGCGTGCCCATCGAGGAAGTGACCCTCAGCCGGCCGAGTCTCGACGAGGTGTATCTTTCCCTAACCGGTCGCCGTTTTGCGGAAGCCGATGCGGCCGGAGCGACGGGCAACGGGAGTCATCGCTCATGACCTTCCTGCGTGATCTTGCGACCCTCACCGGGCGGCTGATGCTGCGCAATTTCCGCATGCCCGCCTTTCTCATCATCTCGATCGTGCAGCCGATCAT
>JBHHTO010000024.1:0-17608 GCA_046753425.1 Rhodothalassiaceae bacterium
GTCCGGCCAGGTCATCGCCACGCGATTGCCCGCCGCGTCATAGTCATAAGCGAGCCTGCGCCCGCCCGCGGTGACGCTGAGGACCCGCGAGAGCCGGTCATAGGCCATCGAGACCGTCTCCCCGCTCGTGAGCCTGACCGCGACCACGCGCCCGAGACGGTCATGGACGAAGCTGCGGTCGGCCGCCGTGCCGGGCAGGTCGCGCAGGACGAGGCGGCCGAGCGCATCATATTGCAGAGCGATCGCGCGGCCGTCGCGGGTGACCATCTGGGTCACCACCCCGTGCGCATCATCTGTCCAATAGCACCGATCTGCACGAGGTCGAGTTCCGGCTGATCGGCGGCTTGGTGACGACCTTGCTCGACGGTTCGGTGCTCGGCAGCCATGTCATCGGCACCCGCCCATCCAGCATCTGGTTCGGCCACCCGACAATGGGTCAGATTCTCAACACCTGACGGGCCACGTCGCTCCCAGGTCTTGTCGACAGCGACGGCACTCTTCTCGCTCGCTGGTGGAGCCCGAAGATTTGCTCGACATTCAATCTCGACTTCGTGCGGATTAAGGCGCTGGACACGGTTCCGGAACCGGGCTCGCTGTCGCTTTTCGGGCTCGGGCTTGTCGGCCTTGGGATTCTGCGTCGCCGTCATCGCGACGGCCGGAAGCGCTAGTCGCCGGCTTTTGCGCGCAATAGCCCGACGCGAGATCGGCGCCGGGGTCGCCCCGGTTTTGCATTCTTCCTCCCTCCGCAACGCGCTTTTTGGGAAAGGCACGCGCTCGGACCCGATACGGTCAGGCACTAAACGGTGCCGCCGGAGAGGGGTGCTCTCCGGCGGCGGCGTTCCCGGCCCTCGGGCCGCGGCGTCTAGAAGTGGTAGCTGGCGCTGAAGCGGAAGGAGCGGCCGAGGATCGGGCGCGCGAAGATGACCCCGGTCTGGGCGCCGATGATGCGCGGATTGCCCTCGGTCAGCGCATGGCTGTCGGTGAGATTGTCGCCGACGACCTGCAGCGTCACCCGGTCCGCGATGTCGAGGATGACCCCCGCATCGAGCTTCTGGTAGGAGCCCAGCGGCTGCAGATTCTCCGGATCGGAGAAGCGGCTGCCGACATGGGTGAGCGTACCGTAGAGATGCAGGATGCCAAAGCTGAGCGGCACCTCGTAGCTCGGCGAGAAGCGGAGCTGGAGTCGCGGCTGGCGCTGCACCCGCTTGCCGGGGAAATTGCCGTCCTTGTCGAAATCGGCGTCCTGCCAGGTGCCGGTGAGCGCGAGCCTGAGACCCTCGACCGGCTGGGTGACGACCTCCGCCTCGACGCCGACGGCGCTCGAGCCGCTGAGCTGGATCACATTCTGGCCATTGACGAAGCGCTGGATCGGCAGGCCGGTGAAGTCGTTGTAGAACAGCGTCGCGAAGACCCCGAAATAGGCGGTCGAGGCCTTGAAGCCGACCTCATACTGGTCGATCGACTGGATCTGGTCGGCGCCGTCCCGGAGATTGTCGAACTGCGGGAACTTCTGGCCATTGTTGATGCGCGCGAACACCGCCATCTCGTCGGTGAGGAAGTAATTGGCGCCCACCGTCCAGGCGGTCTCCGTCTCGTCGAAGTCGATGGTGCGGAAGGTGCCGTTCAGCACCGCCGCGCCATTGTTGAAGAGCGTCGTCGGGTCATTGTCGAGATCGACCCCGAAATCGACATTCTCGAGCGTCGCGTCGACCTTCTGGTTTTCGATCCGGATGCCGGCATCGACGCGCAGGCGGTCGGTGATGTCCCATTCGTCGGCGAAATAGGCGGCGATGTTGCGCCCGTTATAGCCGGCATTGACATCGAAGAAGGGTGCGCCGACGAAGCCGCCGCGGGTCACTTGCGTGCCGTCGTCGAGCACGAGATCGATGCGCCGCGCATTGGGCTCGGCGGTGAGAAGCTGGTTGTTGCCGAGATACCACAGATCGTTCGACGAATAGTCGGAGAAGAAGACGCCGAGCGTGAAGGTATTGGCGGTGAACAGCTCCTTCGACAGGCTGACGTCATTGGTAAAGGATTGCAGATCCTTGTCGACGAACCACCAGCCGGCGGTCATCACCGGCAGCGAGAGATCGTTGATCGCCTCGCCGCTGCTGGTGAAGCTGAAGCTGCCGCCGACGCCGGCGGGAGCCACCTCGCCGAGGAAATCGGCGAGACTGCGCGGCGTCGTTGCCGGAACGAGGCCGCGGGTGTTGGCATCACCGGACATGTAGTTGAACTTCTCGCTCAGCGACCAGCCGTCGCCGAAGTCGAGATTGACGCTGCCACCGATGAGAAACAGCTCGGCACCGCGGCCGTCGGCGAGGTCGGCCTTCACGGTTTCGCCATTGCGCCCGACCTCGAGCACCGCGAGCCGCGTGTCATTGCCGATGAGATTGCCGGTGCCGAGATCGAAATTGCCGAACTGGCTGATCTTGCCATTGGCGTCCGAGACCACCGGGATCGGCAGGAGCCAGGCATTGCGGTCGTCGAGATAGCGGGCATAGAGGCTGATCTTGCCGCGATCGAGGTCTTTGGTCAGCTTCATGCTGATCTGGCCGCCGCGTTCGGAATTGAACTGGGCGCTGCGAATGCCGTCGGACGAGCGGAAAAAGCCGCCGATGCTGTAATAGAGGTCATCGCCGAGCGGGCCGCTGAACTGCGCGTCGAGGCGCTTCTCGCCGAAATCGGAGCCGGTCAGGCGGATCAGCCCCTCGGTCTCGGGGCCACCCTCCTTCTGGATGAAGTTGAAGGTCACCCCCGGCTGGCCGTTCGAGACCACGGGGTTGGGACCGCCGCGCAGCGCTTCCATGCGCTCCACCGTCTCGTCGATGCGGAAGAGGCTCGAATTCTCGAGGAAGGAGAGCGTTGGCGGCGGGAAGATCGGCAGGCCGTCGACCTGCACGGTGACGAACTCGGCGTCGCCGCTGCCGGGAAAGCCACGCACGAAGATATTGGCGCCGGCTTCGCCGCCCGAGCTCTCGACCCACACGCCGGGGACCATCTTGAAAAGGTCGGCCGTGCTTTTGGGCGAGAATTTCTCGATCTCGAAATCGCTCACCGAGGTGATGGCGTAGCTGGCGTCAAGCTTGCGCAGGGCGTCGCCCCGGAAGCGGCCGGTGACCACGATCTCTTCAAGCGCGAGCAGGCTCTGCGATTCCGCCTCGGTGGCCGCACCCGTTGCGGTGTCCTGCGCCTGCTGCGCCACCGCCGTCGTGGAGACGGCGAGGCCGGCGGCAAGAATCACGGCGAGCGCACACGTGCCCCGCCACTGCTCATGTCGGGGACCGCAAGCGGGATCCCGGACGGCGTCTGCAATCTTCGACATCGGTTTCCTCCCCTCGATGGGCGCCCCGTCGCGCAGGGCGACGGATTGCGTGATCGATCCGCGCCCCAGGAAGGGCCATTCCCGTTTCGCCGGGCCACACGCCGCTCCCCTGGGGACACGAACGCTTTCGCATCGCGTCACGCTCATCATTAATCCGTTATGAAATGCATTTCAACCGCTTTTTGAAATGCATTTCATCGTCTGTGATATTTTATACGTCCTTCGGCAAGGGGACGCGCCGGGCTTGCCCGCGGGCGCCGCCCTGGGGTAAGAGCGGAGCACGGGAGGCCGGATACGGGCCCCCAGATCCCGGCCTCGCGGCGGGTGGAGCGGAACGGAGAACAGGCGGGACGCCGTGACACGCAGACGCGCGACGACCATGGAGGACGTGGCCCGGCTGGCCAGGGTGTCGAAGCCGACGGTCTCGCGTGCGCTCAGGGGCAGTCCGCTGGTCACCGAGGAGACCCGCCGGCACGTCCTCGCGGTGGCGGAAAAATACGGCTATGTCGTCAACCGCAATGCGCAGAAGCTCAGGCGCAAGCGCGCCGACACCGTTGCGGTCGTGCTCGATTTCCGCTCCCACCGCGAGAACCGGATCTCCGACCCCTTCATCTTCGATCTTCTCGCCGGTGTGTCGGAGGCTCTCGCGCAGCGCAACCAGGATCTTCTGCTGTGCTCGCCGGGGCACAGCAGCGGCACCTCATTGTCAGCAATCATCTCATCGAAAGGGGCCGACGGGATCATCTTTCTCGGCCAGGGAGAGCGCGGGCCGGAGCTCATCGCGCTCGCCCGGTCCGCGGTGCCTTTCGTCGTCTGGGGCGCGGTCGAGCCGGATCTCCCCTATTGCGCCATCGGCAGCGACAATTTTCGCGGCGGGCAGCTTGTCGGCGCGCACCTGCTCGCGCGCGGGCGCCGTCGCATCTTCTTTGTCGGCAACACGAATCATGGCGAAATTCGTCTGCGCCGGGAGGGGCTAGCGGCGAGCTGTGCCGCGGCCGAAGTCGAAATCCGCGACATCGTGATCAACGACTTTTCCTATGGTGCAAGCTATCGCACCGCCGAGGCGATGCTGCGCGACCGCAGTGCGGTGCCGGATGCCATCTTTGCCTGCAGCGACACCGCGGCGATGGCCTTCATCAACGCCTTCCGCGCCGCCGGCCATGCGGTGCCCGAGGCGGTCTCGGTCGTCGGCTATAACGACATTCCCGCAGCGGTGCATTTTCATCCGCCGCTCACCACCGTTCATCAGGACGTGCACGCCGCCGGCACACTCCTGGTCGAGAAGCTGATGATGACGATCGAGGGACACCGCCCCGGGTCGGTGATGCTCGAGACCAGGCTCGTGGTGCGCGGCTCGTCCTGACCCGGGCACCCTGCTGCCGCTATTCCTGCGACAGAGCGCGGGGGAGATGGCGCGCGGGGTCGAAGGCGGCGATCGCCGGAATCACGATATCCGCCGCACCGAGCAATGCCGGATCGCCGACCCCGATGGCGAACATGCCGGCCGCCTTGATCGCCGCCACACCGGCCACCGCATCCTCGATACCGACGGCGCGGGCGGGCGGCACGCCGAGCCCCGCCGCGGCGGCGAGAAAGATGTCGGGGGCCGGCTTCGCATGTTGCACCGCGCCCGCGTCGGCGACGAAGTCGAAGAAGAACGCGATTCCGAGCCGCTCGAGCAGCTCAGGGGCATTGCGGCTCGCCGAGGCGAGCGCGATCTTGAGCCCGCGGGCCCGGCACGCCTCGAGCGCCGCCCATGCCCCCGGCAGAAGATCGCGCGGGCCGACACCCGCGATCATTTCCCGGTAACAGGCGTTCTTGCGTGCCGCCAGGTCCGACTTTTCCGCCTCGCTGAAGCTGCGCCCCGCCTCCGCCAGAACGATCTCGAGCGCCGCCATGCGCGAGACTCCCTTCAACCGCTCGTTCACGGCCGTCGCGAGGGTGAATCCGAGATCGTCGGCAAGCCGCTGCCAGGCGCGAAAATGAAGATGCGCGGTGTCCGCGAGCACGCCGTCGAGATCGAAGAGGACCGCCTCTGCACCGGGCATCGAAACAGACCCCTAGTGCGCGCCGCCGGCGGCGGCGGTGCCAGCGTTGGCAATGGCGACGGTCTCCCCCGGAACCAGACGCAGCGGCTGCCGGTAATGGCGGATGACGAGCGGCGGCCCCTCGATCAGGCGATATTCGGTCTCGCCGGCGCCGACCTGGATTGCAAGCCGCCGCCCGCGATAGGCGAGACGCAGGGAGAGGCCCTCCCAGGCTGCGGGCAGACGCGGTGCAAAGTCCAGCCTCTCGCCCGCGGGGCGCATGCCGGCGAAGCCGAAGACGACGGCCATCCATGTTCCTCCGAGGGCGGCAAGATGCAGACCATGGGCGCTGTTGCCGTGCAGATCGAACAGATCGACGCGGGCCGCGTCGCGAAAATAGCCATATGCCTTTTCGACCTCACCGAGGCGGCTTGCGACGATGCTGAAGATCGGCGCCGAAAGCGTCGAATCGTGCACCGTGACGGTCTCGTAATAGGCGAGGTCGCGAGCCCGCGCCGCGCTGTCGAACGCCTCCTCCCTGAGGAACAGCGCCAGCACCAGATCCGCCTGCTTGGCGATCTGGTGGCGATAAAGAAGGAGGGGGTGACAGCGGAGAAGCAGCGGCCCCCTGCCGGGCGGCATGCGCTCGAAATCCCAGGGTGCGAGATGGAAAAAGCGTTCGTCCTGCGGGTGCAGGCCGCGCGCCGCGTCATAGGGCACGAACATCGCCCCGGCGGCGCGGCGCCAGCTTGCGACCTCGCTCTCCGCGAGCCCGATGGCGGCGGCGATCGCGTCCCGACGCTCGGGCCATTCGCGGCCCAGCCGGTCCCAGACCTGGACGGCGAAGCGCAGATGCGCTTCAGCCATGAGATTGGTATAGACATTGTTGTCGACGAGCGCGGAATACTCGTCCGGGCCGGTCACGCCATTGATGACGAAGGCATCCCCGCGCAAGGGGTCATGATGGCCGACATCGAGCCAGATGCGCGCGGTTTCGAACAGCATCTCGGCGCCATGATCGAGAAGGAATTCGTCGTCCTCACTGGCCTCAAGATAGCGCGCGATGGCGTGGGCGATATCGGCATTGATGTGATACTGCGCCGAGCCGGCGGGAAAATAGGCTGAGCACTCGCTGCCGCCAATGGTCCGCCAGGGATAGAGGGCGCCGCGCGCGTGCCCCAGAAGCCGCGCATTCTCCCGCGCCTTGTCCAGCGTGCGGGCGCGATAAAGCAGCAGGGCCCGCGCCATCCCGGGCCGCGTATAGAGGAGCATCGGCAGGACGTAGATCTCGGCGTCCCAGAAATAATGCCCCTCATAGCCCTCACCGGTCTGCCCCTTGGCGCAGACCGAGCTGTGGCCGTCCCGGCCGGCAGCCTGCAGGATCTGGAACATCGCGAAGCGCAAGGTGCGGGCGTCTTCCACCTGGCCGTTGATCTCGACATCCGCCTGCCGCCAGAATTCCGCAAGCTGGGACTGCTGCATCCTCGCCAGCCCGGCGAATCCCTCACCCGCCACCGACTCAAGCGTCGCCCGGGCGCGTGCGGCCAGGGCCTCGGGCGCGACATCTTCCGCCGCCGCATAGACCGCGAATTTCTCGACAATTGCTGGCCGTTCCGCAGTCGCTTGTGCGGCGAACACCCATTCCAGCCCGCGTTCGCGCGATACGGCCTCGCCGGCAAATGGGTCATCCTCACCGAGACGATGCGCGACGCAGGCGGCGACCGCGATGCCGCGGGTGCGGGTACGATGTACGAGACACCCGAAAGGTCCTTCGCGGCGCACCGCCTCTTCGCGCCAGGGCGGTGACCGGAAGTCAGGGCCGAGACGCGGGTCGAAACCATCCGCAGCTCCGCCGGATGCGCGCGTGTCGGGTGGCGGCAGCAGGTGCGAGCGGATGCCGACCGGCACCGGGCCGCCCTGCGGCACGATGGTGACACGCTGCGCGAGAAGCCCGCGGTGGGCGAGACTGACGAGGCGCTCAAACAGGATGTCGCACACCGTCCCCTGCGGCGATTTCCAGCGGATTTCCCTTTTCAGAACGCCGCACCGGAGATCAATCCGGCGCACATGGGACAGGATTTCGCCGCCTTCCAGCGTGAAAGGTTCCCCGTCGATCTCGACCGTGATGCCGAGCGCATTGGCCGCAGGCGGGCGCATGTCGCTCGTCTCGGGAAATCCGAATCCCTTCTCGTGATAGGTGATGGGCACGGTTTCATAGACGCCGTTGAGATAGACCGCGGCCCCGCCGGCGGCCGTGGCCGCGGTCTCCTCATGCATGCCGCGCACACCTAGAAAGCCGTCGCCGAGTGCAAAGACCGATTCCCCCCAGGCGCGCCGGGCAGGATCGTCGCCCCGTTCCTCGATGGTCCAGCCATCACCCGTAAACGGGCTTTCCGCGATGTCCCGATCCGGAACCCGCCGCATCCTTCACTCCCTGCCACAGCTCCGCCGCCGGCCCCGGTTGCGGCATCCCCCGACCCTCAGGCCGGGCCGGACGCCCCCTGTCCGCCCTGGGCCGGCCCACGGCCAGGTTTCGTTCGTCCCATACAATCTTGACTTATCATTTGTCGTAGACCCTAATGAAATTGATTTCATCATGCAATCTCGTTGTGCGGGCAAATGCTCGTCGGCACAGGAAGGGAGGTTCTTGTATGTCCGGGGGCGGCGGCAGGGCGCGATGGCAGAAGGCGCGGATCATACTGGCGCTCGTCCTCATCTATTTTGTCTTTGCCATCCTTCTCAATTCCGTCGGCACGGTGATCCTGCAGTCGATCAACAGCTTCGGCGTCAGCAAGACGGGCGCCAGCGTCCTCGAAGGTTTTAAGGACATCTCGATCGCCGTCGTCTCCTTTGCGGTCGCCTCCTTCCTGCCGCGTTTCGGCTATCGCCGGGCGATGATCGCGGCGCTCGCTCTCGTACTCGCGGCGGCGCTCGCGATGCCCGCGGCGAACAGCTTCCTCGCCACCAAGATCATGTTCCTTGCCACCGGAATCGGCTTCGCGCTGGTCAAGGTCTCGGTCTATTCGACCATCGGGCTCATTACCGGGGACCGCTATCAGCATGCCGGGCTGATGAACGTGATCGAGGGCATCTTCATGATCGGCGTGCTCGCGGGCTACTGGCTCTTCGGCCATTTCATCGGCGACGGCGCACAGGGCGACCCCGGCTGGCTCGACGTCTATTACGTGCTTGCGGCCTTGTGCGCGCTCACCATCGCGCTGCTCCTCAGCACGCCGTTCGACGGCGCCCGCACGCTGCCGCGCACGCAGGGGCTCGGCGAAGACTTTCTCGGCATGCTCCGGCTCGCGCTCGAGCCGCTGGTGCTGCTCTTCGTGCTCAGCGCCTTTCTCTATGTGCTGATCGAGCAGGGCATCGGCACCTGGCTGCCGACCTTCAACAACCAGGTCCTCAAACTCCCCTCGGCAATGAGCGTCCAGGTCGCCAGCATCTTCGCCGCCAGCCTCGCCGTCGGGCGGCTTGGTGCCGGTGCTATCCTGCGCCGCGTCGACTGGTACCCGGTGCTCGTCGCCTGCGTGCTCGCCATGGGAACGCTGGTGCTTCTCACCTTGCCGCTCACCCGCGGCCTTGCGCCGCCGGCCGGCGACGGCTGGCAGCACCTGCCGCTCGCCGCCTTCCTGCTGCCGCTCATCGGCGTCTTCATGGCGCCCGTCTATCCGGCCATCAATTCCGCCATGCTGAGCGCCCTGCCGCGCGAGAAGCATTCGGCGATGACCGGGCTCATCGTCATCTTCTCGGCCCTCGGCGGCACCACCGGCTCACTCATCACCGGCTTCGTCTTCGGTCATTTCGACGGCCAGACCGCCTTCTATTTCTCGCTCCTGCCGATGGGTGCCATCCTCGTGACGCTGAGCCTCTTCCGCCGCGCCCTCGCGCGCCACAGGGTCGCACCGGTCTCAGGACTATCGAGCTAGAAGGCGGCCGGGATACGATCCATTCAGGCCGAGCAGCCGCGAGAAGCGGCGTGTCGAAGCCCTCCGCTCGCCCTTCGAGACGACCCTTGACGGGTCTCCTCGGCACGAACACAGCGCGCGCAATGTCCAAGTGTTAACCCCAGTTCACAGCCGTGCGCACCCACACGCACGGATTGACAAAACATCGCGAAGACACCTATCCTTCCAGGATGCGCATGTCTGCCCGTCACCGCCACGGCTTCGCCCGTCTTGCCCACGCGCTTCTCCTTGCCGGGCTGTTGCTGCGTGCCGCCATCCCGGCCGGCACGATGCTCGACTATGCGGCGCCGGCCGACGGACGGGCGCCGCTTGTATTGTGCCCCGCGGCGTTCCCCGCGGGCCTGCCCGGGTCCGGACACACGGCACCGGAAGGGCCGCAGGCGGCGGACCATCGCGGTGTCCTGTGCATCTTCGCCGCCGTGGCAATGCTGTCGCCGCCGGCGACGGCGGCGATCATTCCCCTCGACCTTGCGATCTTGCGGCTGCCGCCGCCGGTGCAGGAAACCCGTATTCCGCGCGCTCACCATGCGTCCATGGCGGCCCGTCCGCGAGCACCACCGACCCGCCTTTCGATCCATATCTGAACGCGCACCCGGCCCCTCGGGCCGGGAATCCATACACCAGCGGAGGAGCGTCGCTGCAGCGCGCCCCCGCGGATCGGAAGGACTCTCCCATGTTGCCTTGCCTCAAGGCGTGCCGGTATGGCCGGCACCTGTTCGCTGCGTCTCTCATCCCGTCCATCGGCCTGTCCCTGCCGGCCACCGCCCATGATGGACATCATGACGCGGGTGCCGCCCTCCATTTCTCGCACCCCATCGTCGTCGAATCCCCCTCGCCCGACACCAAGCTGCGGCTTGATTACGGGTTTGAGGGAAGCGATGCACTCGACAGCCACATGGCCCGGCTTGAAGGCGAATACGCCTTTGCCCCCTGGATCAGCGTCGAGGTCGATCTTCCCTGGCGCCGCGTGAAGGAGGCGGGCGGGCCCGCGCGCGCCCATCTCGACAGCGGCGAGGTGGCGCTCAAGCTGGTCGGTTTCGCCGATCCGGAAAGCGGGCTTCTGCTCGGTGGCGGGCTCGAGATCGGCCTGCCGACGGGCAGCACGCGCAAGGCGATCGGCAGCAGCCGCGAGATCGAGATCGAGCCCTTTCTCGATATTGGCTTCAAGCGCGGGCGGTTCGAGCTCGTCAGCTTCCTCCGCTTCGGCATTCCGACCAACAAGCCCGCCGAGGAACGCGATGCGGAAAAACTGGAACTCGGCTATTCCGGCTCGGTCCTCTATCATGCATCGCCAAGCGTCGAGCTCCTCGTCGAGTTCGAGGGCAGCCGCATCGCCGCCGGCGAGGAGCAGGAGAACAGCTTTCTCGTCGCACCGGGGATCAAGTACCGGCCGTTCAGGCAGCATGCGCTCGCCATCGGCGCCTCGCTGCGGGTGCCGCTCGATCACGAGCGCGCCTTCGATATCGGGCCCATGATCTCCGCCTTCTATCATTTCTAGCCCGCAAGGAGGGGGCGGGCTGCCGCCCGTGCGGTGGCTCGCCCTTGCCCCCCATGGGCGCACCCCATAGGCTGTCGCCCGGCATTTCGGCGAGGATGGACGGTCTATGGCCGGGTGGCTGTGGGTGATGCTGGGCAGTGCTCTTGGGGGAAGCGCCCGCTTTCTCGTCTCGGGACTCGTCGCGCGGCGGATCGGCGAGACCTTTCCCTGGGGAACGGTGGTCGTCAATGTGACAGGCAGCCTTCTCATCGGTATTGCGGCGGGGATCGGGCTCGCCGGCGGTGGGCCGGCCTCGTCCTTTGCGGTGACCGGCTTTCTCGGCAGCTACACCACGGTGTCCTCCTTCAGTCTGCAGACGCTGGCGCTGGCGCGCGAGGGCGCGTGGCTCCGCGCGCTCGCCAATATCGTGCTGTCGCTCGCGCTCTGCCTGCTGGCCGCCGCGGCCGGCCTCACGCTGGCCGGTGCCGGGGGGCGGCCGTGACCCCTGCCCTCCTGCGCAGGCTCGAAACCCTGCCGCTCTACGCGGTGGTCGCGCTCGGCAGCGCCCTCGGCGGCGGCGCGCGCGCCGGTCTCGGTGACCTTCTTGCCGGACTGACGACGGGACCGGTGCTGGCGACACTTCTCGCCAATGCCACGGGATCGCTGCTCATCGGCTATTTTGCGACCCTGAGCGAGCCCGGAGGGCGACTCTTCGCCGGGCCGCGCCTGCGCCATTTCGTAATGACCGGGATCTGCGGCGGCTATACGAGTTTTTCCGTCTTCAGCCTCGAGAGTGTCACGGCGTTACAGAGTCTCGGTGCTGGACCCGCCGCCGGTCTTGTCGGACTCTCCTTGTTCTCCTGGCTCTGCGCCGTCTGGCTCGGTCATGGTCTGGCGGCGCGCCGCAATCGCCTGAAGGGAGGCTAGCCATGCAGATCGCCAAGAACGCGCTCCTGTTGCGCATCTTCATCGGCGAGGACGATCGCGACGGCACGACGCCGCTTTACGAGGCGATCGTGATGAAAGCCCGCGAGGCGCATCTCGCGGGCGCCACCGTCATCCGCGGCGCCATGGGTTTTGGCCATTCGAGCCGGTTTCATACGACAAAGATCCTGCGCCTGTCGGAGGATCTGCCGCTGGTTATCGAGATCGTCGATACGGAAGAGCGAATCCGCGCCTTCCTGCCGACGCTCGACCGCATCATGACGAGCGGCCTCGTCACGCTGGAAAAGGTCGAGGTCCTGCAATACGGTCCGCCGCCGCGACGCTAGTCCGCGTCCGGCATCGGTGCCGAGAACGGCTTTTCGCTGTCGTCGACGAGCAGGCGAAAGACATCGGGCCGGGCATAGTGGCCGGCGACGTCGAGATCATATTTGCCGCGCGCGATCTCGGCCATATCGATATCGGCGAAAAGCGTCGTCTCGGCGCCGTAGATGGGGCCGGCAAGGACATCACCGAGCGGCGATATGATCGTCGAGCCGCCGCGGATGAGCACCGACGCGGGATCGTTTCCCTGGATGCAGTCGATGTCCGGCGGCAGGTGACGGCGCTCGAGATACTGGCAGGCGGCGAGCACGAAGCAGCGCCCCTCGAGCGCGATATGGCGCATGCTGGCCTGCCATTCCTCGCGATCGTCGACCGTCGGCGCGCAATAGTGCGCGACTCCCTGGGCATAGAGATGCGCGCGATAGAGCGGCATGTAGTTTTCCCAGCAGATCGCCATGCCGACGCGCCCGAGCGGGGTCTCGTGCACGCGCATCGTCGCGCCGTCGCCACACCCCCACACCAGCCGCTCGAGCGCGGTCGGCATCAGTTTGTGATGGCGTCCGATGAGGCGCCCGTCAGGGGCAAGGAGCAGCGCCGTGCAATAGAGCGTGCCGCCCGCGCGCTCGATGACGCCGATGACGACGTGGAGCCCGGCCGCCTTGACCGCCCGCTGCAGGGCCGCAAAGCGTGGCCCCGGCATCGCGATCGCCGCTTCGGCATAGCGGCGATAGACCTCGCGTCCCTCCGCCGAGCGCGAGCCGAGCCGGGCGCCGAAATCGATCCCCTTGGGATAGCAACCGATGAAGGCTTCGGGAAAGACCGCAAGCTGCGCACCCCCTCGCGCGGCGTCGGCGGCGAGATCGGCGCATTTCGCGATCGTCCGCTCGCTGTCGAATCCGCAAGGTGCGGCCTGGATCACCGCCACCCTTGCGCCGCCCGACGCCGCTTGCTCCATCACCGGTCCCCGCATGGTCTGCCCCTGTCATCACTTGCGGCTGCGCGGGCCGTCCCGTCAAGGGCCGCGGGACATGAAAAGCCGGGCCGTCCGGAGACGGCCCGGCGAGTGATTGAGAAGGATTGCCAGAAGGCGTTCACTCAACGGTCGGGTGGGGCAACCCGACGCTCGGAATCATCGGCGATCTGCGCCGACGGTGCCTTGCGCTGGATCAATAGAGAATCGGAAAGGTGGATTTTTCTTGCTGGTGCCGCGATCGCCCTCTCTGACATTTGTCAAACCGGCGCGGCACCAGACTCAGGGCGCCGGCTTGTCCGCATCGACATGAATGTGGATGACCTCACTTTCGATCGACGGATCGAAGGGCACGTGATTGGCGTCGCCGAGGACGAGCTGCAGCGTATGCGGCCCGGGGGGCAGATCGAGCACGACCTCGGTCTGCCCGCCGCCAAAGTGGCGGTGCTGTGCGTCGGACGGAATCGGTGCCTTGTATTCGCTCTCGCTCAGCCGCGTATCGATCAGCAGATGATGATGCCCGGTCTTCGGCCGCTCGACGCCCGCCGGCGCGACGCCGAAATGGCTGAGGCCGAAGATGACCTTGAACGGGCTCGTCACATGCTGGCCATCGGCAAGATTGACGATATAGGCGCGCGGCGTCGCATCCTCGGCTTCCGCCGCAGTCGCTCTCGTCGTCAGCGTCGCCATGCCTGTAAGCAGAAGGGCCAGAAACCCGAGCCCCGTAGCGTTCCGCAGCCGCCTGTGCATCGTCCTTTCTCCCATCCTTGTGATCATCCTGTTCCGCGCCGCCACCGGCGCTGCCGGTCTCAGTAGCCGATGGCCATGCCGTCCTTGCGCATCTCGCTGGCGCCCCAATAGACGCCGGTCGCAGGATCGCGGCGGATGGCCTGATAGCCGCCGAACGGCCCCTTGGTCACCTCGACCTTGTGGCCGCGGCGCGCGAGCTCGGCGATGACGTCCTCAGGCACGCCCGATTCGAGCTGGAGCACGCCGCCATCGCGCATCGGAGCGCCGACGATGAAGGGCTGGGTCGAGCCCATGTGATTGGCCCGCGCCGCATCGCCCGCTTCCTGCACGTTCATGCCGAAATCGATCATGTTGACGAGAATTTGCACATGCCCCTGCGGCTGCATCGCGCCGCCCATGACGCCGAAGCTCATGAGCGGTGCGCCGTCCCTGGTCAGAAAGGCGGGAATGATGGTGTGGAAGGGGCGCTTGCCCGGCGCATAGGCGTTGGGGTGGTCGGCATCGAGCGAGAAGAGCGCGCCGCGGTCCTGCAGCATGAAGCCGAGCCCGTCGGGCACAAGGCCCGAGCCCATGCCGCGATAGTTCGACTGGATGAGCGAGACCATCATCCCGTCACCGTCGGCGACGGTGAGATAGATGGTGTCGCCGGCTTCGAGGCTGGCGGGGCTTGCGATGACCTCCTTCATGGCGTGTCGCATGTCGATGCGCGCACGCTGTGCCGCGGCATGGTCCTTCGAGAGAAGGCGCGCGAGCGGCACATCGTAGAAGGCCGGATCGGCATAGAAGCGGGCGCGATCGGCAAAGGCGAGCTTCTTCGCCTCGGTCAGCACATGCCAGTAGTCGGCGCTGTTCCAGCCCATGGCTGTGAGATCGAAGCCCTCGAGGATGTTGAGCATCTCGAGCGCCGCGATGCCCTGCCCGTTGGGCGGCAGCTCCCAGACCTCATGGCCGCGATAGCGGACCGAGACCGGCGCCACCCACTCCCCCTTGTGCATCGCAAGATCCTCGTAACGCAAGGGCCCGCCGATGCGCTTCATATAGGCGTCGATCGTGCGTGCGATCGGCCCCTTGTAATAGGCGTCCCGGCCGCCCTCGGCGATCAGCGCGTAGCTTTGCGCAAGATCGGGATTGCGGAAGACCTCGCCCTCACGCGGCGTCCGGCCATCCTTCATATAAGTGGCGCGGAAATTGTCGAGTTCCTCGATAACGCCGGCCTTTGCCTGTTTCGCGAAGTTCGCGGCATTGCGCTTCATGTAATGGGCGATGAGCTGGGTGACCGGGAAGCCCTCGCGCGCATAACCGATTGCGGGCGCCAGAATATCGCGCATGGCAAGCCGCCCGAAGCGCCCGTGAAGCGCAAACCAGCCGTCGACGGCGCCGGGCACCGACACCGACAGCGAGCCCCAGTTGGGAATTTCCGTTGCCTCGGCGCCGATCCTCGCCTTGAGTTCGGCGAGCGTCTGTCCGCGTGGCGCGCGGCCCGAACCATTATAGCCATAGAGCCGCTTCGTCTTCGGGTCCCAGACGATGGCGAAGAGGTCGCCGCCGATGCCGCTGCCCGTCGGCTCCATGAGGCCGAGCGCGGCATTGGCCGCGATCGCCGCATCGACCGCACTGCCACCCCGCTTGAGGATGTCGATGGCGATCTGGCTGGCGAGCGGATGGCTGGTTGCCGCCATGCCGTGGCGTCCGAGCACCGGCGCCCGCGTCGCGAAGGGCGCACCGACGATGCGATCCCCGCCGCCCGGTTTATCGGGCGTCGCCATGGCCGGCCCCGCGAGAAGCGGCCCAAGGGCTATCAGCGCAAGGAGCAGGCGATGCATCCCTCATCTCCCCGAATTTCATCCGTTCCCGCATGATCCCGGCCAAGTCTATGCCCCATGCCGCGGGATGAAAAGGGCGCCGGGATCACGGAAATGTCAGCCCGCCAAGGCCCCCGATCACATTTGCGCACTTGCGTCGTTTTGTGCGGAAGATTTAGGCTTTGCCAACCGTTTTTCGTCTAGCGTCAGGTCATGACACAGGCACACCCGCTTCGGTTTCTGCAACGCCTCCTCGTCGCCATCATGGTGGCGATGCTCGCCGCCTGCGGTGGCAGTGGGGGCACACCGCCGGCGACATCGCCGCCACCGCCGCCTTCGGCACCGCCACCGCCGCCGCCACCACCGCCAAGCGGCTTCGACACGCAGGAATTCGACGACAGCAACGGTCTCGACAATATCAATGCCAAGCCGGCCTTCGAACTCGGCGGCGACGGCGCCGGTGTTGTCGTCGGCATCGTCGATTCCGGGATCGATGCCGACCATATCGAGTTCCGCGGCCGCATCTCGCCGGCAAGCAAGGACGTGACGCTGGATCGTTCGACGCCGACGATCGAGGACGAGGACGGCCACGGCACGCTCGTCGCCGGCATCATCGGCGCCAATCGCAACAATCTTGGCATCATGGGAGTGGCGTTCAACGCGACGCTGCTCATCGCCCGCGCCGACAGCCCCAAGAGCTGCAGTAACGACAAGGACGGCTGCTCCTTCGCCGAGCGCGACATCGCCGCCGGCATCCGTCTCGCCCTCGACAATGGCGCCCGCGTCGTCAATCTCTCGCTCGGCGGTGACGGATTCGGCCCCGGCTTCCTCAATGCGGTGCGCGAAGCGGCGGCGGCCGACGTGCTGGTCGTCATCGCGGCGGGCAATGACAGCACCGTCGACCCCTCCGGTTTTGCGCAGGTCGCTCTCGATCCGCTGGTGCAGGGCCATGTCCTCGTCGTCGGCGCGACGACGCAGTTCGACACGCTCGCCGGTTTTTCCGACAAGGCGGGGGTCCTGCAGGACGTCTTCCTCGTCGCCCCCGGCCAGAGCGTGCGCTCGACCTTCATCAACAACCAGCTCGCGCTCGCGAGCGGCACCTCCTTCGCCGCCCCCTTCGTCACCGGCGCGGTGGCGGTGATGGCGCAGATGTTTCCCAATCTGACCGGGCTCGAGATCGCGGAAATCCTGCTCAGCACGGCCCGCGATCTCGGCGATCCCGGCCCCGATCCGGTCTTCGGCCAGGGCCTTCTCGACCTCGGACGCGCGGTGCAGCCGATCGGCACCGCCGCCGTCCCGACGCGTGCCGACGCATCGACGTCGGCGCCCGTGACCGGCGCGGCGGCGGCGACCGGCGCCGCCTTCGGCGATGCCATCGCGCGTTCGGACGTCTTTGACGGCATCCTCATGATCGACCGCTACCGGCGCAGCTATCGCGTCGATCTCGGCGCCAGGATCGTCGCCGCACCCGCAGGCCTCGGCCTTGTGCGGCTGATCGACCGCAGCCACCGCCTGCCCGGTGTCGATCTTGCCTTCGGCGCCGGCTCACGCCTGTCGCTCGCCGCCTATGAGGACAAGCGGAACGCGCTGACACCGCTGCTCAGCAGCTATCTGCAGGCGCGCACGGAGCCGGCCCGGCCGACCGCCTTCTTCACCGGCCGGCTCGATGCGAGAAGCGGGATCAGCCTTGCCTATGGCTTCGCCCCGGCCCGCCTGCTGGCGACCGCGCGGGGCGCCGACCCGGCCCAGGATTTTGCCCTCTCCGAGCGCATCGACACGCCGTTTCTCGCTCCCGCCGATGCCGGCGAGGCGCTCCTTCTCACCCGTCGCCTCTCGCCACGCTGGACGCTGTCCGCGGCACTCGCACGCAACGAGGACCGGGACGCCGGCCGTTTTGCCTTTCCCGGCCTCGAGCCGATGCGGACCGCATCCACCACCGCGGTGGGCGAGATCGCCGGTCGCCTCGGCCGGGGCGCGCTTGGCCTGCAGATCGGCAGCCGGCGCGAACAGGGCAGCGTTC
>JBHHTO010000025.1:0-17407 GCA_046753425.1 Rhodothalassiaceae bacterium
CATGCAGGCAACAGGCGTGCCGCAGATCCTCGTCACCGACGGCAATCGCCTCCTCGGCATTCTCACCTTGCGCGACCTGATGGCGCACCTCTCTATTCGCGAGGCGCTTGAAGGCGAGCCCTGATCCGCCGCGGCGTGACAGGCAGCATCGTTCGCGCTAGGATTGATCGTAACGAGGGAGGGAACGCGAACGAGGGCAGGGCCCATGAACGACGCACCCGCCGGTGTCGACATCCTGTCCGCCCCCGCCGAGGGGGTGGCGGCACGCGGCCGGGATCGCGGCCGGCGGCGTTTCCTGCGCAAGCTCTATGAGGACCATTGGCAGGAGCTCTGCCATTATCTGGCCGCGACCTTCGGAGCCGGGCCGCCCGAGCCGGAGGACGCGGCACAGGCGGCCTTCGCGAAATTCGCCGCTCTCGACGCTCCCCGGAGTATCGCCAATCCGCGCGCCTATCTCTATACCGTGGCGAGAAATTTCGTCATTGACGAGTTGCGCCGGGCGGAGCGGCATGGTGCCTGCGAACGTGAACTCGAGCGTGATTGTTCCGTCGCGCTGTTGTCCGATTCCGGTCCCGAACGCGTCTTACTGGAGAAGGAGCGCTTTGCAATCTTTGCCGCGGCACTGGCGCGGATGCCGGCGACACGGCGACGGATGGTGTTGCTCAACCGGTTCGAGGGGCTGACCTGCGCCGAGATCGGCCGCCGTTTCGGCATGTCCGGCGCGGCGGTGCAGAAGCAGATATCGCGCGCCCTCGCCGCGTGCCTTCGCGAGATGGATGACGCGATCGGGGAACGCGAGGCATGATGCAGTCCGATTTGAAAAAACCGGCCGCGGCGATTCGCCGGGAAGCGGCGCAATGGGCGACGCGGCGCGCCCTGGCCGACATCGACGAAGCGGGCTTTGCCGCCTGGATCGCGTCGGATCCGCGCCATGCCGCGGCCTATCGGGAAGCCAGACAGGCCTGGTCCGATCTCGCCGCCATGGGAGATCTGGCGGAATACCGGAACCTGCTCGGCGCGCCCAACTGGCGCGAGCGCATGATCGCGCGGATGCGTCGCTGGCAACAAGGCTGGCGCGCATCGGGAGCCCCACGTCGCGGCGTGCTCGCGGCGACCGCGGCGGCGCTGCTCCTCGCATTGGTCTCGGCCCTCTGGCTGGAGCGCCCTGCGGTGCCCGATTCGGGCGCCACACTGGCCACCGCGATCGCCGAGATCCGGGACCTCCCCCTGTCCGACGGCAGCGTCGTCACCCTGGGCGGGCGCTCGCGCGTCACGCTGGCCTTCTCGTCGAAGGAGCGGCGTATCCGCCTTGAGGAAGGGGAGGCCTTCTTCGACGTCGCTAAGGATCCGGGGCGGCCGTTCATCGTCGAGGTCGGCGATACCGAGGTGCGCGCCGTCGGCACCCAGTTCGACGTCCACAAGGGCCCGGCAACGGTGCGGGTGGCCGTGCTGGAGGGCGTCGTCGAGGTCGCGGCGACCGCAATGCGTCGCGCGCCCGTCGTCTCGCGACATCTGCTGAGTGCAGGCGAGGCGATCGTCGCGGCCGAGGGCGCGGCGCTCGACAGGGTGACGGCGCTGCCCGTGGCGCGGGCCGGGGAGTGGCGGCGCGGGCGCCTCATCTATAACGGGGCGAGCCTTGAGGAGGTGGTGGCCGATGTCAACCGCTACTCGACCCGGCGCATCCGGATCGCCGATTCGCACCTCGCGACCCTGCGGGTGACCACGTCCTTCCGCACGGACCAGATCGACGAGATGCTGGAATCGCTCGCCCTTGCCTTGCCGCTGCGCATCGAGCCGCAGGCCGATGGCAGCCTGTCGCTCATCCCGAAAGAACAAGAAGCGCCGCCACCGGCGCAGCCCTGATCCCGCATCGGGGAACCGCAGGAGAGAAGAGCTGATTGTGGCAGATTTGTCACAAGGAGCCCGTCTCATTGCCGCGCGGTGTCCGATTGTCGCGTCTGGATCGTCTTGTAAAGAAAGGCCCGCACCGTGTCGGCATCGCGCGGTGAAGAAACGACAAGAAACGGCCTTCGTCGGTATTGACCAGGGAAGGAACAGCAATGGCAAAGACATTCGATTCCAGGCGCCTCTGCAAGCGCCTCGCATGCGGTACGGTTTCCGCACTTGCCCTGACCCTCGCGGCGGCTCCGGGCGGTGTCCATGCACAGACGATGGTGGGCGGGAGCGGCGACTACCCGCTCCCCTTCCGGATCGAGGCGCAGCCTCTGGCGACGGCGCTCCTCGAATTTTCCGAACAGTCGGACATCGTGGTCACGGTGCCGTCCGATCTCCTCGACTCCAAGCAGGCACCGCAGGTGCGCGGCAATCTCTCGCCTTCCGAGGCGCTCGATCGCCTGCTTGCGGGCTCGGGCCTGCGCTATGTCCGGGGCAGCAATGGCCAGGTGACCATCGTCGGCGCCGCGGTTCATCAGGGCGCCCTCGATCGCGGCCGTGTCCGCTATGCGCGCGCCGGGTCCGCGCGCGGCGGCCTGCGTCTTGGCGATGATGCAGCCGAGCAGGAAGGCGCGACGGCGGGCGCCGCGGCGAGCGAGGAGGTCCCCACGATCGAGCAGATCGTGGTTACCGCGCGCAAGCGGGCCGAGACGCTGCAAAGCGTTCCCTTTTCGGTCAATGCCCTGACGGAGTCGGCCCTGCGCGATCGCGGGGCCCAGAATCTCGAGGATGTCGCACGCAGCATCGCCGGCTTCACCATCCAGAATCTGGGGCCGGGTCAGAGCCAGGTCGCGATCCGTGGCGTTTCCGCGGGCCAGATCGTCCGCGACCAGCCCGGGGTCAAGGAGCAGGTCGGCATCTATCTCGATGAGTCGCCGATCTCGCTGTCGCTGTTCACCCCCGACCTCGATCTCTTCGACATGAACCGTGTCGAGGTCCTGCGCGGGCCGCAGGGCACGCTTTTTGGTTCCGGCTCGCTTTCCGGCACCGTGCGCTACATCACCAACAAGCCGAATTTCGAGGACTATGAGGTTGTCGCCGAGGCGAGCGGCAATGTCATCGATCATGGCGATGTCGGCGGCGATATCCGCGCCGCGTTCAACATCCCGCTGAGCGACAAGGTGGCGCTGCGCGCGGTCGGCTATGCGACCCGCTTCGGCGGCTTCATCAATGCCGTGCAGCCCGAGGGCCGTTCCCGCCAGCCGGGACCGAACTTCCGCGGCGGGCTCGCCAAGGACGTGAATGGCGGCACACGCTTTGGCGGCCGTCTCAGCCTCGAGCTGCGCCCGACGCCCGAGCTCACCATCCGTCCGCGGGTGATCTATCAGAATGTCGAGATCGACGGTTTCAACCGCGTCGACATCTTTAATATTCTCGCCAATCCCTTCACCACCACGCGGCCGCCGGTGACGCTCGGCAAGCGCGACCAGTTCACGCAGCTCGAGGAGAAGTTCACCGACGAGTTCGTGCTCGCGGATGTCGAGCTCGAGTACGACTTCGGGCCGGTGCTGTTCAAGTCGATCAGCTCCTATACCGACCGCGAGATCCTGCAGGTGCGTGACGCGACACAGCTCACCGGCTCCATCACCTTTCAGGTCTTCGGCGCGCCGGAGGCGATCTTCGCCCTCGATGCGCCGCTTTTCGATGCCACCGCGGTGAGCATGTTCACCGAGGAGGCGCGCATATCGTCGAACGATCCGGCGGCGCGCTTCCAGTGGGTGCTCGGCATCTTCTACAGCACCATCGACCGCCGTTACGGGCAATCGCTCGACGTTTTCGGCTTCGAGGACCTGATGAGTGGCCTGCTTGACGTGGACATCCCCACCGCGGGCCCGCTGGCACCCAAGGATGTGCTCTTCTTCTCGGACATTCCCTATGACTTCGACCAGTTCGCGGTCTTCGGCGAGGGGACCTACAATGTCACCGATCGGCTCGATCTGACCTATGGTTTCCGCTGGTACGACTTCACCGAGAAGCGCATCCTCAATTTCGACGGCATCTTCGCATCGCAAACGATCGGCGAGCGCGGGCGCACCACCTCGAGCGGCTTCTCGCCGCGGGTGATCGTGAGCTTCCAGGCAAATGACGATGTCGAGCTCAACGCGCAGGTCTCCAAGGGCTTCCGCCTCGGCGGCATCAACGATCCCCTGAACGTGCCGCTGTGCTCGCCGCAGGATCTCGTCACCTTCGGTAACCGTCCCTCCTTCAAGGACGAGGAGCTCTGGAACTACGAGGTTGGCGCGAAGAGCGAGCTCATGGGCGGGCGGGCGACGCTCAACATCGCCGCCTTCTGGGAGCAGATCAACAATCTGCAGGCGACGCTCGATGCCGGCACCTGCTCCTCGCGCATCATCTTCAATGTGCCCGACGCGCGCTCGATCGGCACTGAGATCGAGTTCAATGTGCAGCCGAACGAGAACTGGAACCTATCGCTGTCCGCGAGCTATACCGATGCCGAGCTGCGCTCGACCATCACCTCGACCGATCTCAGCGGCAATACCAGCATCGTCGGTGGCATCCAGAAGGGCAATCGCCTGCCGACCGTGCCGCGCTTTCAGGGCGCTGCGGTCGTCTCCTACGAAGCGCCGATGAACAACGAGTTCAATGGCTTTGCCGTTGCCAGCGTGCAGTTCGTCGGCTCCCGCTTCACCCAGATCGGCGACCAGGCGCCGGGATTCGGCACGGTGGACCTGACGAAAATCCCCCTCGGGGCGCCGGACCGCTCGACCTTTGTCTTCGATCCCAAGCTCGACTCCTATGCCATCGGCAATCTGCGCTTCGGCGCCCGCAACGATCGCTGGGAGGTCTCGATGTGGATCAACAATATCTGGGACGAGCGCGCCAAGCTGGCACTTGACCGCGAGCGCGGCACACTGGCCCGGGTCGGATTCCTGACCAACCAGCCGCGCACCTTCGGGGTCACGGTGCGGGCGCAATACTGATTGGGTGCTGCGGGCATGACCGCAGGCCCGTTCTCCCCCACCTCGACGCGGCGGCAGGTCGTTCTCGGCCTTGCCGCTGCGCCTTTTTTGCCGCGCCGGGCGAGAGCGGGAGAGAGAGCCTTCGATGTCGCCGTCATCGGCGCCGGGGTCTTCGGCGCCTGGACCGCCTGGCACCTCGTCCGGCGCGGCCTCCAGGTGGCGCTCGTCGATGCCTATGGTCCCGCCAATGCACGGGCGAGTTCAGGGGGCGAATCCCGCGTCATCCGTATCGCCTACGGGGCGGATGCCATCTATTCGCGCTGGGCCAGGGCCTCGCTTGCCGAATGGAAGGCGCTCTCAGAACGGGTGACGCCACCGATCTTCCATCCGACCGGGGTTCTCTGGTTCGCCCGCCGGCGTGACGCCTATATCGCGGCCAGTCTTAAGACCCTTGCCGCCCTCGATGTCCCGGTCACCGTCTATGATCAGGCCGCGCTGGCTGCGCGCTGGCCGCAGATCAACTTTGGCGATGTCGCGGTCGGCTTCCTCGAGCATGACACCGGGGCCCTTCTTGCACGCCGCGCCGTGCAGGCGGTCGTGCAGGAGGCGGTCAGGGGCGGCGCGACGCTTCTGCATGCGCGGGCGGACGGGCCGCGGCCGATCGATGGCGGCGTCCGCATCAGGCTTTCGAGCGGCGGCGCGATCGACGCGGGTGCCGCCGTCTATGCCTGCGGGCCGTGGCTGCCGAAGGTCTTCCCCGCGCTTCTAGGCGGGCGCATCGTGCCGACACGCCAGGATGTCTTCTTCTTCGGCCCCGCGGCCGGCGACCGGCGCTTTGCGCCCGGCGCGCTGCCGGTCTGGGCGGACTTCAACGACGGCGACATCTTCTACGGTCTCCCGGACCTCGAGTCGCGCGGCTTCAAGATCGCGCACGACGCGCACGGCCCCGTCTTCGACCCCGACACCGGGCGACGGCACCCCGACCGCGAGAGTTATGAACAGGTGCGCGCCTATCTCGCCCGGCGCTTCCCGGCGCTCGCCGACGCACCGCTCATTGGCAGCCGCGTCTGCCAGTATGAGAACACGGCGAGCGGCGATTTCCTCGTCGACCGGCATCCGGCGATCGCCGGCGTCTGGCTTGCCGGCGGCGGCTCGGGGCATGGCTTCAAGCACGGTCCCGCCTTGGGCGCCCATGTCGCCGATCTCGTCACCGGCGCGGCCACCGTCATCGAACCGCGTTTCTCCCTTGCCACCAAGGCGACCCACGGCCACCGCGCGGTGCACTGAGCGCCGCGGACGATGGCGCCAAGGACGAGCGGGCAAAGGGTTGAGGTTTCCCTCTTCCCGTTCCCACTGAGGAGGCGCGGCACGCGCCGTCTCGAAGCGCGGGCCCTTCCGCTGCTTTCTCGAACGCGCTAAACCCGGGCGGCGATGGAAGAGGAGGCAGGCCATGGATCTCGGGCTCAGGGGCAAGCGGGCGATCGTCACCGGAGCGACCCGCGGCATCGGCCGCGCGATCAGCGACCTGCTCGCCGCAGAGGGCGCCGACATCGCCTTCTGCGCCCGCAAGGAAGCGGCCGTGAAGGAGCGCGTCAAGGAATTGGCGGGAAGGGGCGTGCGCGCCTTCGGTGCTGCCGTCGATGTCGGTGACGGGCCGGCCTACAAGGCCTGGCTTGAGGCCGCAGCGCGCGAGCTCGGGGGCGTCGATCTCTTCATCGCCAATGCCTCGGCCGGGGCGGGGGCCGAGGGAGAGGCCGCCTGGGAGGCGAATTTCCGGGTCGATCTGATGCACAGCGTGCGCGGCTGCGAGACGCTGCTGCCACATCTCGCCCGCTCCGACGGCGGTGCCGTCGTCTTTATCACCACGATTGCCGCCGTCGAGACCTTCTTCGCCCCCACCGCCTATGGCGCGCTCAAGGCCGCGCTCATCACCTATGGCAAGCAGCTCGGCCAGGCGCTGGCCGGGCATGGCATCCGCGTCAACATGGTCTCGCCCGGTCCGGTCCTCTTTCCCGGCGGCGACTGGGACCGCGTCCGGCACGAGCGGCCGGAGGTCTTCGCCGAAGTGGAGGGACAGTGCGCGCTCGGGCGGATGGCGACACCGGAAGAGGTGGCACGGGCGGTCGTCTTTCTCGCCTCACCGGCCGCGGGCGCGATCACGGGCAGCAATCTGGTGATCGATGCCGGTTTCACGAAGCGGGTGCAGTTCTGAGCCATGAGAGAGACGCTCGCGCAGGAGGACCTTCTTCGTCTGTGGCGCACCATGGTGCGCATCCGCGCCTTCGAGGCATGCGTGCAGGCCGAGGCCCGCGCCGGCCGCGTTCCCGGCCATGTCCATCTCTCGCTCGGGCAGGAAGCGGTGGCGGCCGGGGTCTCCTTCCACCTCAACCGCTGCGACGTCATCACGACGACGCATCGCGGGCATGGCCACGCCATTGCCAAGGGGGTCGATGCGACGGCGATGATGGCGGAGATCCTCGGTCGTGCGAGCGGCTGCTGTGGCGGCAAGGGCGGCTCGATGCACATCGCCGACGCGGAACGCGGTCTCTTGAGTGCAAACGGCATTGTCGGCGCCAATGCGCCGCTTGCCGTCGGCGCCGCCCTGAGCGCCAGGGTGCTGGAAGCGCGACGCATTGCGGTGGCCTGGCTCGGCGATGGCGCGAGCAATCAGGGCGCGGTCTTCGAATCCCTCAATCTCGCCGCCGCCTTCCGCCTGCCCTGCCTCTTCGTCATCGAGGACAATGGCTATGGCGAGTACACGCCGCGCGCCTCGGTCACCGGCGCCGACGATCTCGCGGGCCGCATCCGCGGCTTCGGCATGCCGGCATCACGCGTCGACGGCAGCGACGTCCTCGCCGTCGAGGCGGCGGCACGGGAAGCGATCGCGCGGGTTCGCGAGGGCGGCGGGCCTGCCGCCATCGTCGCCGAGGTGGCACGCCTCGGCGGCCATTTCGAAGGCGACGCGCAGGCCTATCGTGCGCCGGGAGAGATGGCCGCGGCGCGTCGCGAACGTGATCCGCTTTCGCAATTCCGCCGCCGCATTCTCGAGGCCGGACGGCTCGATACGGCAGCCCTCGACATGATCGAGGCCGCAGCGAGAGAGGAGATGGCGGCGGCCCTCCGGGCTGCCAGCAAGGCGCCGTTCCCGTCCGTCGAAACCCTTTTCTGCGACGTCACCGCAGGCGCCTGAGGCCCGCCATGCCGGACATTACCATGGCCGAGGCAATCGCCGCCGCCCTCGACGCGGAGATGGTGCGCGATCCGCACGTCATCCTCCTCGGCGAGGACGTGCGCACCGGCGCCATGGGGGTGACCGGCGGGCTCGTCGCGCGTCACGGGCCGGATCGCGTCATCGACATGCCGATCTCTGAGGCAGCCTTCATCGGCGCCGCGGTCGGCGCCGCGGCGACCGGGCTGCGTCCCGTCGTCGAACTCATGTTTGCGGACTTCATCGGTGTCTGTTTCGATGCCGTCCTCAACCAGATGGCCAAGCTCCGCTACATGACCGGCGGGCAGGTGGGGCTGCCGCTCGTCTTGCGCACCACCATCGGTGCCGGCGACCGTGCGGCGGCGCAGCACAGTCAGTCGCTGCACCATCTCTTCACCGCGATCCCGGGCCTCAAATGCGTCGTCCCGGCGACGCCCGCGGACGCCTACGGCCTGCTTCTTGCCGCCATCCGCGACCCCGACCCGGTGATCGTCTGCGAGCACAAGATGCTTTATCCGTCGTGCGGCGCGGTGCCGGCGGCCAGCGAGCCGATCCCGCTCGGGCAGGCGCGCACCGTGCGTCCGGGGCGCGATCTCACCATCGTCGCTTATGCGGCGATGGTTGGGCGTGCCGAAAGTGCGGCCGAGGCCCTCGCAGCCGAGGGGATCGAGGCAGAAATCATCGATCCGCGCGCGACCGCGCCGCTCGACGCCGCGGCGATCCTCGCCTCGGTGGAGAAGACCGGTCGTCTTCTTGTCGTCGACGAGGGGGCGGCACGCTGCGGCATGGCGGCGGATATCGTCGCTCTTGTGAGCACGGGGGCCTTCGGCGCGCTTCAGGCCGCGCCGGTCATGATCACGCCGCCGCACACGCCGCTACCCTTCGCCCCCGTGCTCGAGGATGCCTGGCTGCCCGATGCGGCGGCGATCATCGCTGCGGCGCGTCGCCTGTACGGGGGCGGAAAAGAAGGCGGCGTTTGCTGAACGCCAGTTCGGCAACGAGAACCGCAAGATAGAGCCCGAGCGCGATGAGCAGCCGCTCGCGCTCGGTCTCCCACATATAGACCACGAGCTCGCCGAGCGCGGCGAGCATGAATAGAATTCCAGCGAGGACGACCCAGGCTTTCGCCCCCGTCTTCGCCCGCAATTTCCAGTTCGCGGCCGACACCGCGAGCGAGACGACAAGAAAGGTCATCGAGGAAAAGGCGGCGATCATCTGAAGTCCGCCGGTGGCGGCGAACAGGAGCGCGAGCGCCGTAAGCACGACAATGGCCACCGCCGGCGTGTCACGACGCGAGCGATGTGAAAACGGCTTGGGCATCATCTTCTCGGTCGCCATCACCGCCATCATGTGCGAGGCGCCGAAGATCGCCGCATTGATCGCCGAGGCCGTGGCGAGCACCGCCGCGATCCCGATCACGAATCGTCCGGCATTGCCGAGCACCGGCTCGACGGCGACCGCAAGTGCATATTCCTCGGCGGTCCGGATCTCCTGCGGCGTCAGATTGCCGACCCCGACGATGGCGAGCAGGATGTAGACTGCGGCCACCGCCGCGACTGCGGTATAGATGCCACGCGGTACATTGCGCTCGGGCATCGCGCTCTCGGTCACCGCATTGGTGATGAGCTGAAACCCCTCATATGCAACGAAGATCACCGCCCCGGCGGCAAAGATGGAAGGCACGCCCTTGCTCGCCACCGGCAGCAGGTGATCGACGTCGATGGTCCACAGCCCGATCACCGCCACGAGCGCGAGGATCGCCACCTTGGCATAGACGATGACGTCCTCGGTATGCCCCGAGGCGCGCGTGCCGAGCAGGTTCACGATCATGAAGAAGAAAAGAATGAAGCCGGTGAGAAAGAAACGCAGCGACGCGAGATCGGGATTGCCCAGCATGTCGGCACCATAGGCCGCGAAGGTGAAGGCATAGAGCGCCAGCGTGCCGATATAGCCGAGCACCACCACCCAGCCGACGAATCCGCCGATATTGGGGTGCGTGGGAAAGGCATATTCGAGATAGGTATAGCTCGCGCCGTCGGACCGGAAGGTGAGGGAAAGCCGGATGTAGGAGTGCCCCGCGAAGCTGGCGATGATGGCGCCAATGGCGAAAGCGAGGGGTGCGGCATTGCCGGTAATGTCGACGGCGAGCCCGAGAACGGAGAAGATGCCGCCGCCGATCATGCCGCCGATGCCGATGGCGACGAGTTCCGCCAGCCCGAGTGTTTCGCCCCTTTCGTCCCTGGTCTTCAAGATCCGTGTCCTCGTGGCTGGAACGGCGCGACAGCGCGTCCGATTCCGGCTATACTCCTGGCACGAACGCGTCAACAGATCCACGGGGGAGAAGGATGAGCGCGCAAGCTGCTGTCGGCCACGACACGCCGGCCAGACTGACTGTCAGGACGATTGTGATGGAGGCACCCTGGACCTGGCTCACCAGGGCGTGGACCGAAATCCTCGCCGCACCGCGTGTCACCCTCGGCTACGGGCTCCTGCTTTCGGTCATCTCCGCAGCGGTAGCGGCCCTGCTGTTCTTCAATGACCTGCTCGTTCTGATCCTGCCCTTGAGCGGCGGCTTTCTCCTTCTCGGTCCCCTGCTCGCGGTCGGATTGTACGAGGCCGCGCGGCGCATCGAGGCAGGCGAAAGGCCGACCCTCCGGGAGGTCCTGTTCGTGCGCACGGCATCGCCCGGGCAGCTTGCCTTTCTCGGGGTGCTGCTGCTTCTCGCCTATCTTGCCTGGGTGCGCATCGCAATGCTGCTCTTTGCCCTCATCAACGGCATCAACGCGCAGTTCCCGCCAATCGAGCGCTTCTTCAGCGATCTCTTCTTCACCTGGGGCGGGCTCCTGCTGCTCGCAAGCGGGACCGCGATCGGTGGCCTCATTGCCTTCGTCATCTTCGCCGCGGCAGCGGTCTCGGTGCCGATCCTGATGCGGCACCGGATCGATGCCTTCACGGCGATCGCGACGAGTTTCGCGGCGGTGCGCAAGAACCCCGGGCCGATGATTCTCTGGGCCTGGCAGATCCTGCTGCTTGTCGCCTTCGGCATCGCGACCGCGTTCGTCGGACTCATCCTCACCTTCCCCCTGGTCGGTCTCGCCACCTGGCACGCCTATCGCGATCTCGTGCGGGAAGAAGCCTGAGCCTCGCGGCGTCCTTCCCGCTTGTGGGGAAAGGGGGGCGCCGCTACAAGGCGGGGCATGACCGACCGTCTCGCCATCGCGATTGCGCAACTCAATCCCACCGTCGGTGATTTCGACGGCAATGCCGAGCGGATTCTCGCCGCCTGGACAGAGGCCGCGCGCCTTGGCGCCGATCTCGTGGTCGCGCCGGAGCTGTCGCTCTGCGGCTATCCGCCCGAGGATCTTGTCCTCAAGCGGGCCTTCCGCCGCGCTTGCGGCCAGGCGCTCGAGCGGATTGCGGCGCGTCTTGAGGCAGCGGGCGAGGGACCGGCGCTGGCCGTCGGTCTGCCGCTCGAAGGCGAGGCAGGGGCCATTCACAATGTGAGCGTGGTGCTCGATCGCGGCGAGATCGTTGGCCGGGCGACGAAGCGCGAGCTTCCCAATTACGGGGTCTTTGACGAAAAGCGGGTGTTCACGCCCGGTGGCGCGGCTGTTCCGATTCCGGTTCGCGGCGTCTCTCTCGGGCTCATGATCTGTGAGGACATGTGGTTCCCGCATGTGGCGGCCGAGCTTGCCGCGGCGGGCGCCGACCTGCTTGTCGCGGTCAACGGCTCGCCATTCGAGATCGACAAGCACGCCGAGCGCATCGAGGTGGTGCGCCGGCGCACCGCGGAGACCGGGCTTGCGCTCGCCTTCGTCAATCAGGTCGGAGGCCAGGACGAGATCCTTTTCGACGGCGCCTCCTTCATCGGCAATCCCGATGGCAGGGTCACACGCCGCCTGCCGGCCTTCGCGGAGCATGTCGCGATCAGCCGCTGGCATCGTGCGGGCGCGGGGGCGGCCCTCTTGTGCGAGGCGGCCGCGGACCCGGCATGGGAGGAGGGGGCGCCGGCGATCTACCGGGCACTGATGCTGGGGCTCCGCGACTATGTCGAGAAGAACGGGTTTCCGGGTGTGTTGCTCGGGCTCTCGGGCGGCATCGACTCCGCGCTGACCGCGACGCTTGCCGTCGACGCTCTCGGTGCAGAGCGGGTGTGGACCGTGATGATGCCCTCGCCCTACACCAGCCGCGAGAGTCTCGAGGATGCCACCGGGCTCGCGCAGCGGCTCGGCGTGCGCCATGAGACGGTCTCGATCGCGGGCGGCATGCGGGCGGTGGACGCCGCGCTCCGGCCTCTCTTTGACGATCTTCCGCCCGACGAGACGGAAGAGAATATTCAGGCCCGCCTGCGCGGCCTCTATCTCATGTCGCTGTCGAACAAGTTCGGCCGCATGGTGCTCTCCTGCGGCAACAAGTCCGAGATCTCCGTCGGCTACGCGACGCTCTATGGCGACATGGTGGGTGGATTCACGCCCTTGAAAGACGTCTACAAGACGCTCGTCTACAAGCTCGCCCGCTGGCGCAATGAGGAGCACCCCCCTGGTGCGCTGGGGCCGGCGGATGCCCCGATCCCCGGGCGCTTTCTCACCAAGGCGCCGAGCGCCGAGCTGCGGCCCGGACAGACCGATCAGGACACGCTGCCACCCTATGAGGTGCTCGACGATATCCTGCACGGTCTGGTCGAGGAGGCGCTCGGCTTCGACGATATCGTCGCCCGCGGCCACGATGCCGCGACGGTGGCGCGGGTCGAGCGCATGCTCTATGCGAGCGAATACAAGCGGCGGCAGGCGGCGCCGGGGATCAAGATCACGCGCAAAAGCTTCACCCGCGATCGCCGCTACCCGATTACCAACGCCTTTCTCAGTGCCCGCGAGGGAACGCTCCGATGAGCAGCAAGGGGAAGGCGCCGGTAGGCGTGCGATTTGCGCCCTCGCCGACGGGCTGGCTGCACCTCGGCAATGCCCGGGCCGCGGTACTCAACTGGCTCTTCGCGCGGAAGGAGGGCGGGCATTTCCTGCTGCGCATCGATGACACCGACCGCGAACGTTGCGAGGAGCGCTATGTCGAGGCGATCCGGCGCGACCTCGCCTGGCTCGGGCTCGACTGGGACGACGAAGTCCGGCAGTCGGCGCGGCTCGATCGCTATCGCGTGGCGGCGGACCGGCTCCGGGCGGCGGGCCGGCTCTATCCCTGTTACGAGACACCCGAAGAGCTCGCGCTCAAGCGCAAGATGCAGCGCGCGCGCGGCCTGCCGCCGGTCTATGACCGCGCCGCGCTTGGACTCGGGGCCGCCGAGCGGGCGCGTCTCGAGGCGGAAGGACGGCGACCGCACTGGCGCTTCAGGCTCGATACCGGGGCCCGCGTGGCGTGGGACGATCTCATCCGCGGGCCCCAGGCGATCGATCCGGCGAGCCTCTCGGACCCGGTGCTCATCCGCGCCGACGGCAGCTTCCTCTATCTGCTCCCCTCAGTGGTCGACGATATCGACTTCGGCATCAGCCATGTCATCCGCGGCGAGGATCACGTGACGAATGCCGGCGAGCAGATCCAGATCATCGAGGCGCTCGGGGCGACGCCGCCGCAATTCGCGCATTACCCACTGCTCAAGGCGAAGGGCAGCGGCAAATTCTCCAAACGCGCGGGCTCCGAGACCCTTGCGGCGCTCCGCGAGGAGGCCGATCTCGAGCCGGAAACCGTCCTCGGTTTTCTCGCCCGGCTCGGCACCTCCGACCCGATCGAGCCCTTTCTTGATCCCGCGCCGCTCATCGCCGGCTTCGATTTTGCGCGCTTCTCGCGTGCCGGGGCAAGCGTCGATGCCGATGCGCTTGAGCAGTTGAACGCGCGGGTGCTGCATCTCATGCCCTATGAGCGGGTGAAGGAGCGGCCGCTGATGGCCGGACTTGATGCCGGTTTCTGGGAAGCGGTGCGTCCCAATCTCACGCATTTCGGCGAGGTCGCGATCTGGCGGAGGGTGGTCGAGGGAGCGCTTGAACCCGTGATCGAGGAGGCCGATCGCGATTTCTGCGCGACCGCCGCCGGGCTGTTGCCAGAAACCATCGATGCGGCCACCTGGAAATCCTGGATCGAGGCCGTAAAAGATGCCACGGGGCGCAAGGGGCGGGCGCTCTACCGGCCGCTTCGCCGCGCGCTCACCGGCCGCGAGCACGGCCCCGAAATGGCCGCGCTGCTGCCGCTCATCGGGGCCAATCGGGCGCGCAAGAGACTGTCGGGAGATGCTGCGTGAAACTCCGTCTTCATGATACCGCCGCGGGCCGCAAGCGCCTCTTCGAGCCGCTCGATCCCCAGCGTGTGCGCATGTATGTCTGCGGACCGACGGTCTATGACTATGCCCATATCGGCAACGCCCGGCCGGCGGTGGTCTTTGACCTGCTCTTTCGCCTCTTGCGCCACATCTTCGGCGAGGCACATGTCGTCTATGCGCGCAACATCACCGATATCGACGACAAGATCATCGCCCGTGCGGCCGAGACCGGCGAGCCCATCGCCCACATCACCGGGACCTATGCTCGCATCTATCGCGCCGACATGGCGGCGCTTCATGTGCTGCCGCCGACGATCGAGCCGCAGGCGACCGGGCATATCGATGACATGATCGCCATGATCGCGCGCATGATCGAGAAGGGCTGTGCCTATGCGGCGGAGGGGCATGTCCTGTTCTCGGTCGCGCAGTTGCCCGATTACGGGGCGCTCTCGCACCGCTCGCGCGAGGAGATGATCGCCGGCGCCCGGGTCGAGGTCGCACCCTATAAGCGCGATCCGGCGGACTTCGTGCTGTGGAAGCCGAGCACGCCCGATCAGCCCGGATGGGAGAGCCCCTGGGGCCGCGGGCGTCCGGGCTGGCATCTCGAATGCTCGGCGATGATTGCGGCGCATCTCGGCGAGACCATCGATATCCACGGCGGCGGGCAGGATCTCGTCTTTCCGCATCACGAGAACGAGCGGGCGCAAAGCCGCTGTGCCTATGGTGGCGCCTTCGTGCGCTACTGGGTGCACAATGGCTATGTCATCTCGGGCGGCGAGAAGATGTCGAAATCGCTCGGGAATTTCTTCACCGTGCACGAGCTATTGGAAGAATTCCCCGGCGAGGTGATCCGCCTTGCCTTGATGAGCGCGCACTATCGCCAGCCGCTGGACATGACCCGCGACCTCCTGCGCGACTGCCGCAAGCGGCTCGATCGCTGGTACCGGCTGACGGCGGAGGCGGAAGCGGCTTCCGAGACGCCGGAGGCGGTGCTCGCGGCGCTGGCCGACGATCTCAACACGCCGAAGGCGATCGCCGCGCTCGCGGCGCTGGCCCGTCCCGAGGACGCCGCGGCGCTGCTTGCCGGGGCACGCTTCCTCGGGCTGCTCGAAGGCACTGCCGAGACATGGTTCCGCGGCGGCGGCACGGGCGAGCTCAGCGCGGCGGAAATCGAGGAGAAGATTGCGGCGCGCAGGGCGGCGCGGGCGGCACGCGACTTCGCCCGCGCCGACGCCATCCGCGACGCGCTCGCCGCCGCCGGCATCCGCCTCCTCGACCGCCCCGACGGCACCACCGACTGGGAACGGACCGGCTGAGCGGGCGGCCCTGCCCCCTTCGCGCTTCGACAGGCTCGGCACGAACGGGTTTTTCAGGCTCCGTTCGCCCTCCTTCCTCCCTTCGCCCTGAGGAGGGCCGATGGCCCGTCTCGAAGGGCGGGACCCTGGCCGTTCACGGGGCCGAGATCAGGAAGAGCGGGACGACCCCTTCCGTTTCGCCCTCAATGCCGCCTGAGCCGCTGCGAGGCGGGCGATCGGCACCCGGTAGGGCGAGCAGGAGACATAGTCGAGCCCCACCTCGTCGCAGAAGGCGACCGAGTCCGGATCGCCTCCATGCTCGCCACAGATACCGAGCTTGAGATCGGGCTTCGTCGCCCGCCCGCGCTCGGCGGCAATGGCGACGAGAGCGCCGACGCCGTCGCGGTCGATCGAGACGAAGGGGTCGCGTGGCAGGATGTGCCGCTCGACATAGAGCGGCAGGAAGGCGCCCGAATCGTCGCGACTGATGCCGAAGGTGGTCTGTGTCAGGTCGTTGGTGCCGAAGCTGAAGAAATCTGCGCATTCGGCGATCTGATGCGCGGTCAGCGCCGCCCGCGGCAGCTCGATCATGGTGCCGATCTGATAGTCGAGCCGGCGCCCGCGTTCGGCAAACACCGCCTCGGCGACGGCCTCGATCCGCTGGCGCAGAAAGGCGAGCTCGGCGCGGGTGGCGACGAGCGGGATCATGACCTCCGGGGTGACGGTCACACCGTGCTGCTCGCCGACATCAATGGCGGCGCCGAAGATGGCGCGCGCCTGCATCTCGTAGATTTCCGGATAGGCGATGCCAAGCCGGCAGCCGCGATGGCCGAGCATGGGATTGGCCTCGGTCAGCTCGAGCGCGCGCCGCCGGAGCTGCTCCGCGGGCACCCCCATGGCGGCAGCGACCTCGGCGAATTCCCGCTCCTCGCGGGGCAGGAATTCGTGCAGCGGCGGATCAAGAAGGCGGATGGTCACCGGCAGGCCGCGCATGATGTGAAAGATCTCGACGAAATCCTGCTGCTGATAGGGCAGCAGTTTTGCAAGCGCCTGCTCGCGGCCCTCGGCGTCCTCGGCGAGGATCATGTGGCGCACCGCGACAATGCGGTCGGCATCAAAGAACATGTGTTCGGTGCGGCACAGCCCGATCCCCTCAGCGCCGAAATCGCGTGCCGTCGCGGTGTCGGCGGGGGTGTCCGCATTGGTGCGCACGCGCATCCGGCGATGGCGGTCGGCCCATTCCATCAGCGTCGCGAAATTACCGGAGAGCTCGGGCTGGAGCGTCGGCACTTCGCCCACCATCACCTCGCCGGTGGAGCCGTCGATGGTGATGATCTCGCCACGCTGGATGGTGCGGCCCTCGGCCGTCATATGTCCCGCTGCGACATCGACATGCAGCGCCCCGGCTCCCGACACGCAGGGACGGCCCATGCCGCGCGCGACCACCGCCGCATGGCTTGTCATGCCGCCGCGGGCGGTCAGGATGCCTTTCGCCGCGTGCATGCCATGAATGTCCTCGGGCGAGGTCTCGACACGGACGAGGATCACGGCCTCGCCCTCGCGCGCGCGCGCCTCCGCCTCGTCGGCGGTAAAGACCACGGCGCCCGAGGCCGCTCCCGGTGACGCCGGCAGGCCGCGCGCGATGACATCGCGCGGGGCGTCGGGGTCGAGCGTCGGGTGGAGAAGCTGGTCGAGCGCTTCCGGCTCGACGCGGAGCACCGCCTCCTCCTCGTCGATGAGCCCTTCCGCCACCATGTCGACGGCGATC